>NZ_BAAIHG010000029.1:0-15072 GCF_054655775.1 Candidatus Termitispirillum reticulitermitis
AGCCCATGAACCTCCAATGCACGCTGGTGTATGCTCCGCTTTGGGTTTAGATAGCGTTGAAAGGTATTGCCCGTTAGTGTGCCGTCTAACAGCTCCACACAACCTATCTCCACAATCCTGTCAGAAGTAGGACTATACCCTGTAGTTTCCGTGTCAAATACAATCTCACGCATAATATTCACGCTCCTTAAATTATTTTATAAACACCATAACACACACATCCGACAAATTTGGTCATATTTTAGTTGCATTTGCAATTATTTTCATTACAATGTTTATAATGATTATGGGGTGAATTATGGCACAAGAACGTGCACAATACGATAGAGTTTATGAGATAATGAGCCTTATCAATAGGCTTTGTGCCTCTATGGACGGGCTGGGCTATGACGAAATAATGCAAGAGTTCGGCTGGGAGCGGCGCACAGCTGAAAGAGTTATTGAACTAGTGGCTAACCTATACCCAACGGCATTTATCAGGCGGGTGGAGGACAGGAAGGCTTATTTCAGGCTGGAACGCCAACGTGTATTTCCGCCGAACTACATCACTGAGGGTGAGCTATCGGCTATAAACGCCGCTGTTAAAATGCTTAAAAGCAAGGGCGAGTTGTCAGAAACCCTTAAAACACTATACAACAAGCTGACTTCGTTCAGCGACTATTCGCGGAAGTTAGAGAATAACATTGAGCAACTGACGCTTATGAACGGTGTCGCCAACAGCCCTGCCCCGCATATCAAGCTGAATCGTGAAATAGTCGGCAAGCTACAAGAAGCAGTGCTGTCGTTTCATCAGATTGCAATCGGATATTTGCACTCTGATGGGACGGTTAAGAAGTCAACGCTCTGTCCGCTTGGTTTCCTATATGGCAAACTGGGCTATCTAGTGGCAACAAGCAAGGGGGGCGGTTCACCCCGTCTATATAAGTTGCACCACATAAAGAACGTCAAGGTGCTACCCGATAGCTTTGATGCGGGCAACTTTGACATAAACGAATATGCTAAGAACTCATTTGGGGTGTTCCAAGACGGCATGAAGTATAAGGTGAAGTGGCGGGTTGATGCAGATGTGGCAGGCGATGCGCGGCTGTTTGAGTTCCACCCAAGCCAAAAAATAACAGAGAATAAAGACGATGGCAGTCTGCTGGTGGAGTTTGAGGCTGAGGGACTACTTGAGATGTGCTACCACCTGTTCACTTGGCAGGGAACTATACATATACTAGAGCCACAGGAACTAAAAGCTCTGTATAATACTGTTATGCAAAACCTGCCGAAAGCACTATACTAATATTTATTGCGCTGTCTGCCCTATTCTATACAACTAAAACTAGAAAGCTCTCATTTGTGCTGGTATCAACCCTGTGTCTGCTGGCACTTGTTGAAACTGGCATTTTGTCCGTAAGTTTGCCCGCACTTGACGGAAATGTGGATGCGTATAGTGTGCCCTCAAGACAGATACTTGATAGCTTGCTATGGGTAGTTGTTATTGCGCTGGCTGTGAAGTTTAGAGACAAGATTGAGCATAACAGCAGATATGTAGTGATAGCGTTGTCCATATATAGCCTAATGGTAGCAGCAGACGCATATAGCGTCCATATAAAAAGACCTAAAGCGCAAATAACATCAGTGGACCCATTGCAAGCATATAACTACGCAAGGCTCAATAAAGAAAATAATGTTATTATGTTGCTATTAGACTGCACGTCACAAGAGGTGGTAGAAGACGTGCTTAAAAACGACTCTGAGCTTGCTGCAAAGTTTAATGGGTTTATCAATTTTACTAATAACATAGGCACTGGAGGATTCACGTTTCAGTCCATACCCTCTATTGCAACTGGACTATATTATGATGTTGAATATATGGAAGACCATAGATATCGCATTGTAGGTGCTGAAGAATCACTCGTTAACTATTTCAATCAGTTAAATTACAACTGGCTATTTGTCTCTTCCGCTACCGACACCGTGTTAATGCCCTTATCATCGGACGATTCTTTAACAGAAGATTTATCTATACTTACCAAAGGTTTTATCAAGATGCGAATAGATTATCTGGCAAAGTTGCAGGCTATGCCCTATTTGTTTAAGTATAACGCTGCCATAAACTATCCGTCTAGGCGTTTTAGCAATACCAAAAGTGTAATAGACCCTAAAACTATCATACGAAACTACCCGCAAGATACAATGCTTGACGATGTGCGCGCCGTGCTAGAGGTGGCGGATACATCAGATAAATCAACATTCCACTTCTATCATCTGTTAGGCGGTCACCCTACCCTTATTACAAATAGCAACTGTTCCATAGATAGGGAACACCCAAAGAAACTCACATATCAAAACTACTACAACCAAGTTCATTGCGCTCTGAAAGGCACGGCTGATATATTGCAGGTGCTAAGAAAAAGAGATGTCTACGACAACACCACAGTGGTAATGTTAGCTGACCATAGCTGCAAAATCACAAATATATCAAAAAATACTGAACTAGAAGAGAACTTGTTAGCTTTCCCATTTCTAATGATTAAGCTTCGTGGAGGGAAAGCTCCGCTCACGGACGACAACACCCCCACCAGCAACATCATAGTAAGCAAATTCTTAAAAGAATACGAGCAATCGGGCTATAAGATGAGCAAGCAACAGATGGACGGTGTCATGCGCCAAGATGAGCGTAAAATGGTTGTAAATTTCGGCAATGTGAAATCAAACGTATCTGTGTATGGTGGTATATACCTAGTAGATACAAATTATAACGTAACAAAAATAAGCGATGACCCTGTTGTCCATAAGAAATCAACTTCCGACTTAAAACCATTGACGATAGGACATACATACATGTTGCAAAATCCAGACGTAACAGCTGATTTAGAGTATCCAACAGTCTCTCTGAAATATGCGTTAAGCGACGACTCGTTTGTAAAATTTAGAGTGCCACAATCTGACAAGCAATTCACTATGGAACTTGATTTGTATCTGTGGGGAAAACATAGCGATAGAGCTGGCAGCTTAACTATATCTACCCAAGATGAATCTTATAGCCAACCACTTGAAAAAAACAAAGAAACACAATCCCTGTCATACACACTGCCAGTCAAGTCTGACAAAGACGGGATTATAACCATAAACGTTCGCAGTGATATACATATAGCACAACGATGGGTAAGCTTAAGTAGATTGTTATTAAAAAACAAAACTGAACAATTTGCGCCCTAGCAAAAAGTGTGCTACCCTAGCAGTCTGGGGGTTGCTATAATGAATATTATTAAAACAGGCGTTTTACTTCTTGCGTTATTCGTAGGTGGCATTGCAGGCATTGCTAGTGCTGCTGAATTTATCGTGGGGGTCCAAGCACCAATTACTGGTCCTTATGCATCAGAGGGGCAAGGGATGGAAAATGCCATTAAACTCATAGCAAAACAGGTGAACGCCACTGGTGGCGTGAACGGCGACACCATAAAGGTGATAGTCTGTGACGACGAAGGCAAGCCACAGGGTGCTGTCACCTGCGCCAAACGACTGATTGCAGGCGGCGCAAAGGCTGTAATAGGTTCATACACATCAGGGGCAACGCTCGCCTCTCAGAACGCCTACGGTAAAGCAAAGGTATTGCAGACTAGTGATGCTACAAATCCCGAACTTACGAAAACACCATATAAAACATACTTTAGAGTGTCCTATAATGACAATATTGAGGGGGATTTCACCGCCAACTATATGGTGAATGTTGGAAAGTATAAACGTATCGCCATAATCAGCGATGGCTCTTCGTTCGCAGACGGGCTTGCAGGTGCCACTACGGCATCGCTTAAAAAACTAAATGGCAATGTAGTCTATAGCGGCAAGATAGACCCTAAAACGCAGGACTACCGTGCAGTGCTGACTAGCATTAAGGCTACAAAGCCTGATATAATCTACTATTCAGGCTACTACACTGAGGCAGGCTTGCTACGCAAGCAACAACTACAACTTGACATAACGGCGTCCTTTGTTGGTGGCAACGCTACAGACAACCCTGAGTATATAAAAATCGCTGGCTTGAATAATGCCGCTGGCTCATATTTGGTCGGCTTGCCTATACCTGCACAGCTGGAATATCCAGAGGCTAGGCAGTTTATGAAAGACTATCAGTCTGCATATAACGCACCTGTGCCCTCAATATGGGTATTAGTCAATGCAGACGGTTTGCGCGTAATAATAGAGGCGGCAAAAAAGACCAAATCAACTGCTCCTGCTACTATTGCTAACTATATACGCGGTAGCTTAAAAAATTTCAGCGGCTATACGGGGCTTATCAGTATAAGTGAGGACGGAGAACGCACAGGAAGTATCTATCGCGTCAATATGATAGATGCTAAGGGCAACTATCAGCCTGTGAAAAACAGATAAGTGAAGTAGCGATGTCCACCTTTTTGCAACAGTTATTCAATGGACTGACGATAGGCAGTATTTATGGCTTTATCGCGCTGGGTTACACTATGGTGTATGGAACGCTAAAGCTAATCAATTTCGCACATGGCGATATGGTGACGCTTGCAGCGTTTCTAGCAATTACGCTATCTCCGCTTGCGGTGTCTTATGGAACGCTGGGAGTTTTGCTTGTTATGCTAATCGTCATCACCCTGACCTGTGGCGTGGCTATATTGCTTGAATATTTTGCTTACCGCCCATTGAGAGCCGCTCCGCGCCTATCGCTAATCGTATCCGCACTTGGGGCAGGCTTGATTATACAAAATGCTGTAATGCTTATCTGGGGAGCAAATGTAAAAGTCTTCCCTGAGCTATTTCCAAATGGAATGATTAGCATTGCAGGTGCATCTATCACCTATCTAGGCTTATTTATACTAATACTCAATGCGCTGATAATGTTCGCCCTGTCAATGTTTATAAACAAAACACGTATGGGAATCGCTATCAGAGCACTATCTATAGACTACGGCACGGCGGAGCTTATGGGAGTCAATATTAACCGCACCATAGCTATTGTCTTTGCGCTGGGGGGTGCACTTGGTGCTGTCGGTGGCATATTGATAGGTGCAAGCTACACGTCAGTATCATTTGCTATGGGGTTTGACTACGGCATTAAAGCATTTGTTGCGGCAATATTGGGCGGTATCGGCTCCATAGCGGGAGCAATGCTCGGTGGACTAATCTTGGGGCTTATATACGCATTTAGTGCGGGCTATATCTCGTCTATATGGGCAGATACGTTTACATATCTGATACTTATAGCTCTGATAATATTCAAGCCAAACGGATTGTTCGGTCAAGCTGCAGTTCAGAAGGTATAGGCGCATGCTTACGTTAAAACGCACTCTTATAGCACTTGTTGCGTTAATTGCGCTGTCTTTACCCGCACTGGCTAGCGATGTGTGGCTATCATGCGCTAAAATATTCTTTATATACGCGCTTTTAGCCCTATCTCAGGATATGGTGCTAGGCAGAGCAGGTGTCTATGATATGGGACACGCTCTATATTTCGGACTAGGCGGCTATGCATTCGCTATCGCCCTAAATCACGGTTACAATATGCCCGCCGCAGTATTTATCGCTATGTTAATGCCCGCAGTGCTAGCCTTCGCGCTCTCGTCTGTTGCAGTGCATCTAAAGGGCGATTACTTTTTGCTGGTAAGTATCGGTTATAACTTCATATTTTCACGCATTATCAACAACAACCCGTTCGGGCTGACAAATGGTCCTAACGGCATATTCGATATCTCGCCCGAACCTATGTTTGGCATTGATATTGCTACACCTGTGTTAGTCTATTACTACTCGCTATCGGCATTGCTTGTTGTTGTATGGCTATTACATAACTTTGACCGCTCCCGTTATGGCAGAGCACTCTTCTTTACACATCAAGATGAACTTGCCGCGCTCTCAATGGGTATTAACCCGCGCAACTTGCGTATAGCGAGTTTTGCATTCAGCGGGGCACTGGCGGGCATTGCAGGTGCGCTATTTGCACTGGAATATGGTGGCGTAGCACCTGAGATGTGCACGGTGCAAGAATCTATTATTATCTTTGCAATCGTTATAGTCGGCGGACAGGGTTCACTATTTGGAACGCTAGTAGGCACTATTATAATGTATGTATTGCCAGAGCTAATACGCGGATTTGAGCAGATGCGCTATCTAATATTCGGCATAGTAATGGTCGCTATAATGGTAGTGCGCCCTAATGGGCTAATCCCTATAAAATATGGTTACTTCCCAAAGAAATATTTCAAGAGAACGAGCGATGAGTGAAACTATACTATCAATAAAAGAACTAACAAAATCGTTCTATGCTGTGCATGCAGTGGACAACGTGAGCCTTGATATATATAAAAGCGAACTATTAGGCATAATAGGACCTAATGGTAGTGGCAAAACTACCCTATTTAACTGCATTACGGGTATATACTCGCCCGATGCAGGGCGAATTATCTTCAAAGGCGAGGATATATCAAAAAAGCCGATGGATGAAATTGCCAATATGGGTATAAGACGCACGTTCCAGACTATACGTCTCTTTAAGGATATGAGCGTGGCGGAAAACATTTACTCTGGCTATTACAACACGTCTAAACAGGGGGCATTTGCTGCATTTACACACTTTTTTCACTACAACGAGGATGAACGGATAGCATGGGGTGCTGTCAGAAAGATGGCAGAATTCTTTAAGATAGATAAATATATAAATCTGCGGGCATCCGACCTAGCCTACGGGTTGCAGCGCAAGGTAGAGATGGCGCGGGCGATGATAGCAAAGCCTGATGTGCTGATACTAGACGAGCCTGCCGCAGGGATGAACAAGACCGAGCGGCTGGAACTAACCGATATGATACGGAAAATATCAACCACAGGCACGGCGGTGCTGATTATAGAACACGATATAGATATGATGATGAGTTTGTGCCACCGAATAGCAGTGTTTAATCAAGGAACGCTGTTGGCAGAGGGATTACCAAGCGAGGTTCAGAGCAATAAGGCTGTGATAGAGGCGTATATGGGAGCGGACAATGAGGACTAAATATGGAGTTTGAGGTAAAGAATCTGCACGTCTCTTATGGCGGTATAGTTGCACTGGACGGACTATATATGAATGTATCTGACGGGGAAATCGTTTGCCTAATTGGTTCTAACGGCGCAGGAAAGAGCAGTCTGTTGCGGGCAATATCAGGACTGGTCAAGCCAGCAATCGGGCAGATAATATTCAATGGGCAGGATATATCTAACTTGCCACCACACAAGATAGTATCAATGGGAGTATCACATTCACCAGAGGGTCGGCGAGTATTCGCATCGCTGACAGTTGAAGAAAACTTACTAATGGGTTCATACATATTAAGCCATGTAGAAAACACTATACTAGACTTTGTCTATACCACGTTTCCAGTATTGAAAGAGCGGGCAAAGCAGTTTGCGGGCACGCTATCTGGCGGAGAGCAGCAGATGTTGTCAATTGGGCGGTCTTTAATGAGCAAACCCGAACTATTATTGCTGGATGAACCGTCACTTGGACTATCGCCTCTAATTACAAAGGAGCTGTTTGCGCTAATCAAACTAATCAATGAAAGTCAAGGCATCTCAATACTGCTGGTGGAACAAAACGCTAAGGCAGCTCTAAAACTATCTTCTAGGGGCTACGTGCTGGACGTAGGATATGTTACTATGGAAGGAAAATCAGCTGACCTATTGAACTCTCAGCAGTTGAAGGAAAGCTATCTGGGGAAAGAAAAGTAGAAACCGTGTCAAAATAACCTTAATTAAAACGAGAAAGTTTCAGTCAATTTATAGTGACTTAACAGTTAAATATCTAATGGGGCTAGTTGCCTGCAAGCAAAAAGTCGTCTGTCTTTTTGTTCTGTTCCTCTATCTGTTTTGCACGTGCCTTCCAATGGTTAGATGTATCTCTGCCGCCACAATCCCGCTTTGGGTGTAGAATCCTATAGTTCATACTCCCCTTATGCTCTGTTCGTAGTAGCTCCGCCACAGGCGCACCCTCCCCCTGCCCTAAATAATGTAATTCTACAGGTGTTCCGTTTTTAGCAAGTGGCGCAAGTCCACGCTCCATACGTTGTAAGTTGGTCAGTTTTTCGCCGTTCACATTGCTGAGTTGCCCCTCTATTTCAATATCACTCCTAATAAGTGCGGGTATGCCCTCAATGTTGGCAGGTTTTAAGCCCGCTTTGTTAAATATATCGTATTGTAAGATAGTCTCCACTGCATCAGCAATAGACTCTGGATAATCCTCACGGGCGAGAATTTGCTTTAATAATATTTTGCTGACATTTTTGTCCAACTTCGCAATCGGTTCTAGTAGCGTTGGTATATCGCCCGATTGAACCTTTGTTAAATATGAAAATAATTCTGCTTGCTTGATTAGTCCGCGCTCAAAGGCAATTACCACCATAGATGACGCCCTGCTTTCCTCTGGCAACAATCCCAACATATCCATTAGTGCTTTCCTGTCGCCGCGATTTACAACGTTATTAAAATAGTTGCGCGTAATAGTCTTGTCGCCACTCATCACCAGCCTATAGACATCATCAATCTTGCCAACAGCCGCCATAATCTGTGAGCTAGCGTTAAATGTAATAGCTGTTAGGAGCATAATTGACAGGACGGCAAGCGATATAAAGTCCCACAATCGCTCACGCATCAGGGGCGTTCCAAATCTTGTTGATAGTTTCTTTAAATTCATCGTCTAGCTGCAAGCCTAATATACGTTTAAGTAGCTTACTGGGCATTGCGTCAGTCGCTTGGTTTAATGCCTCAACGTAGTGTTCGTGTGCCAGTTTCTCATCACCTAGTTTGCGATAGCACAGGGCTATACGCAGTTCAAGCTCCGCCTCCACCCAGTCAGTGCTCATGTTACGTTTAGCTAATCTGTAGAATTCAATCGCTTCGTTGTATTTCGCCTGATGATAGTAATCAATATCAGCTACAATACGCAACAAAGCATAGTTATCGGCATCAGCTCTGTCAAGTCCATGCTTTGCCACAGACTTTGCCCTAGCCACATCATCAATGTCTAATAGAATTTGAGCATATAGCAGATATGGCGGCACAGCTTTCGGGTCGTCATCAAGGGCGTCTAGTAGATATTCATCTGCGGCTCTGTATTCCCCCTTTATCAGTGCCAACAAAGCTTTTACGTAAGATATAACACCCTTTTTATTAAAATACTTGTCAGCTATTACCAATGCATCGCCAGCACCGACATAATCTCCAGTGTTGTATAGGATAATTGACTTGGCAAGCATATCGTAGCCGTAAGTTTTAGAGGTTTTGTCCTCTCCGTCAATAATTTTCATAGCATTTTTATAATATGCCGTGATGTTTTGTTCTTTGGGGTTTCCGCTAGCGTATTCCCCCTCAATCTCGCTGAACATATCCCGCACCTGAGGATTGGTTTTAGAAGGCAGTGGCAGTTTTATGAACGTATATTTTTCGTAGGGGCTGTGCATTGATAGTGGCACCTCTACGGCAAGCGATAGTGCAAGGTCGCCTATGCCCGCCACCGTAGCAAGACCTCCTGCGGTAGCCATTCCGCCAGTGGCGGCACCGCCACCGTATGCTGACAGGCTCATAGCTGCAATAGCCGTAGTGCCAGCACCGCCTGTGGCAAACGTGACTCCTGCCACCACAATGGCACTACCACCTATAAATGCGGCTTTAACAAGCGTTCTGTCCATAAATGGCTTAGGGTAAATTGTGCTAAAATTGCCATCCACTAGGCTAAATTCAGACGCTGCACCAGCAGGCTGCACGGCTACTGCTAGGCAAATAAATAGAGCAACAAGTGATGTTTTTAAGCTAACGTTCATTCCGCTATATTACAAAACAAAATTGCTTGCGTCAAGAAACTAAATTTATCACCTGAATGCACCCTTGACATAACACAGAGAGCCTGTTACAATACATCTCGCTTAAAAGCATTTAGGAGACTTTAATGGCAAGGGCAAGTTTAGCAGGGCGCAGTATCCTAGACCTAGCCTCGCTGTCTACAGACGAGTACTCGCTCGTCCTTGACACGGCGAGGCAGATGAGGCAACTAATGTCTGATGACGTTAAGAAATCTAGCATTTTGCGCGGTAAATCTGTAGTAACGCTATTCTACGAAGCTAGCACAAGGACGCGCACATCATTTGAGTTAGCGGCTAAATATCTAGGAGCGGACGTTGTCAACATCACCACCTCAAACTCCAGCGTTACAAAGGGCGAATCTCTGCGCGACACCCTATACACGCTAGAGGCAATGAGTTTTGATGTGATAGTTATGCGCCATCCCGTTGAGGGCACAGCCGCATTTGCTGACAAAGTCGTTAAGCCAATAATAATGAACGCTGGGGATGGTGCACACGCACACCCAACGCAGGGGCTACTTGATATGTTCACTATAAAGACGCATAAAGGTAGCTTTAGCGGGCTAAAGCTCGCAATACTAGGGGACATTACATATAGCCGCGTAGCGCGGAGCAACATAGCAGGGCTTTCTAAACTAGGTGTTGAAATACATGTAGCTGGTCCTAAGCCGCTGATACCGAAATTTGTTGATGAATTAGGCGTTAAGGTCCACAATAGAGTGGAAGACGCCATAATGGATGCAGATGTTATAGATATATTACGTATACAGCTTGAACGGCAAAAGGTTGGACTATTCCCTACCAGCCGCGAATATGCACGAATATTTGGCATCAATAACGGCAGATTAAAGTTGGCAAAGCCTGATGTGCTGATACTGCACCCTGGACCTATCAACAGAGGGCTAGAAATCTCCCCTGAAGTTGCTTACGGCGATAAATCTGCCATACGAGAAGAAGTGCAAAACGGCGTAGCTATCAGAATGGCACTGCTGGCACTGACGCTAGGGGGTGCAAAATGACACTGCTAATAAAAAATGGCTTGCTCGTTGACCCGTCTCAAAAGTTGCATGACACCTGTGATATTCTATTAAAAAATGGCGTAGTTGCTGAAATCGGCAAAGACATTAAAGCAGCCGATGCACAACTGATAGATGCAACAGGACAAATCGTCTTGCCCGGCATAATAGACATGCACACGCATCTGCGTGAACCGGGGCTAGAGGCTAAAGAGGATATTGCATCTGGCACCAGAGCTGCTGCTATGGGTGGTATTACCCGTATAGCGTGTATGGCAAACACTTATCCTGTGGTGGACAAGGCGATTATCGTGCGTGGACTGAAAGAACAAATCACAAAAACTGCATTAGTCCACGTTGAAGTCATTGGTGCCGTTACGAAAGGGCTGGAAGGCAAAGAGTTAGCCGAAATGGGTGATATGGCGTTTGCTGGTGCTATCGCGTTCTCAGATGATGGGCATTACGTTAGCGACAGCCGTATTTTCCGTGCGGCATTAGAATATGCATCTACATTTGACAAAATAATTATTGTCCACGATGAAGACAATACGCTCACGTCTGGCGGATATATGCACGAGGGTGCAGTTTCAACTAGATTAGGAATACCGGGATTGCCAAGCGTATCGGAAGACATAGCCGTTTCTCGTGATACGTTGCTTGCAGAATATTCAAATGCACGGCTACACGTAGCGCACGTTGCAAGTGCTGGCGCATTGGAGATAATCCGCCAAGCAAAGAAACGTGGCGTTAAGGTAACCGCTGAGGCTACCATACACCATCTAACACTGACTGATAATGCTGTTGAGGGCTACAACACGGCGGCGAAGATTGCGCCTCCCCTGCGGGATATTGCACACAGAGATGCACTGCGCGCCGCTCTAAAAGATGGCACGATAGACATTATAGTGACAGACCACTCCCCGCACGCATTTGAGGAAAAAGACGTTGAGTTCCGCTATGCACCTAACGGCTTTGCTGGGCTAGAAACGTCTGTGGGAGTTATATTTACCGATTTATACCATACAGGCGTTTTAAGTATTGATGAAATTGTAGAAAAGATGAGCTGTGCCCCTGCGCGCCTGTTCAACATTGATGCAGGCAGTCTAAAGCTAGGCAAACCCGCTGATGTGACTATTATTAACCCTAATGCTGAGTGGGCGGTTGAGTCCAGCACATTCTGCACTAAGGGCAAGGCGACACCATTTGAGGGTAAGCATTGCAAGGGGAAAGCTACATGGACAATCGTTGCCGGGCGTGTTGTAATGAGCAACGGGAGGCTGAATGAATAACGAGGGGATATTACTCTTGAAAGACGGCACTAGGTTTGGCGGATATTTGCTGAATAATTGTATCGGCACTGGCGAAGTTGTCTTTAATACTGCTATGACAGGCTACCAAGAGTCGCTCACTGACCCTTCATACTGCGGGCAGATAGTCGTTATGACGTATCCGCTGATAGGCAATTACGGCGTCAACAACAACTACAATCAAGCTGAGCGTTCATTCTTTCGCGGATACGTTGTAAGCCAGCTATGTGAACGCCCAAGCAACTGGAATGAATGTGGCACGATTGCTGGATTTGTCAACCAAAACGATATTCCCACGATATACGGGGTTGATACGCGGGCGGTAACGCGTCATATACGCAAAACTGGAGTTATGGGAGGAGTAATAGCACCTTCAGACACCCCTACTGACGAGTTGCAAAAGCTACTAAACCTAGAGTCAACCAACAATGAGGTGGAAAGTGTGACTACCCGTCACGTAGAGCATATTCGTGGCAACGGAAAGAGGTTGGCGATAATGGACTTTGGGGTGAAGCAGGCTATGCTCCATCGCTTTATAAATATGAGCTATGATATTACGCTATATCCAGCGTTCACGCCCGCTGAAGAGGTGCTTGCGACCGCACCTGACGGCATATTCCTATCAAATGGACCAGGTGACCCGAAGAGTCTGACATCTGTTATAGAAAATATTAAGAAGTTTATCGCCAGCGGTAAGCCACTCTTTGGCATCTGTCTAGGTTGTCAATTGCTAGCATTAGCGGCTGGTGCTGACACATACAAGATGAAGTTTGGGCACAGAGGGGTAAATCAGCCTGTAAAAGACTTAAAACTTGGTAAAATTTTTATTACCTCACAGAACCATGGCTATGCAGTGAACGAAGGTTCGCTTGCTGGCACAGGCTTGTATGTTAATCAACGCAATATAAATGACGGCACGGTGGAGGGGATAGCGTTCACAGACAAGCCTATTTTCGCCGTTCAATACCATCCAGAGGCACACCCCGGACCAGATGACCACGAATACGTGTTTGATAGGTTCGCTGATATAATGGCGGAAAAGTAATGCTACAGGGGTTGTTCCAAAAAAAATAAAAAAATATATGAAAAGCACTAGACTTATTTTATACATTATGCTAAAAGATAAGCTATACATGCTTGATATAAACTTATGGAGGTTCAAGAATGAACAAGCAAGAACTTGTTGACGTTGTGTCTAAAAAGTCGGGGCTGACTAAGAAGAGTGCCCAAGACGCCGTAAATGCAGTGACTGACGCTATCATTGAGGCTGTTAAAAAGGGGGATAAGGTAGTTCTTGTCGGCTTTGGTACGTTTGAACGCTACAAACGTGCTGCTCGCCAAGGGCGCAATCCGCAAACTGGCAAAGCAATCAATATCCCTGCCAAGCAAACACCAAAGTTCAAAGCGGGCAAATTTTTCAAAGAAAAGGTAAAGTAATAGCTAATCTGCAACTGCCGTATACGGGGTTTCCTGTATATTAGGCAGTTGCTGTAGCTAGCCAACGAGGTTGATTTTAGTATGAGGAAACGTTCAATAGCCGTTTTTACGGCACTTTTACTTATGATGTCTCTGTCTCTTGTTGCCTGTGGAAAGAAATCTGGTGATGGTTTGCCTGTTGTAGGCATTGCTAAATTGGTTTCTCATCCTGCTATGGATGCCACTGAACGTGGCGTTATTGATGAGCTGAAAGAACAAGGTGTCAAAGTAGAGTTTGATTTACAGAACGCTAATGGAGATGTAAGCACTGCGGCATCTATTGCCGCTAAGTATAAGTCGTCCAAAGTCCGTATTGCCGTCGGTATATCTACTCCAGTAGCCATTGCGCTGGCTAAAGCGTTACCTAATACCCCTGTGATATTCGCCGCAGTAACAGACCCGTTGGGAGCAAAGTTGCGGACATCTAACGACAAAGACACTGCCAATGTGACTGGTATTTCAAACCTAGCACCTATAGATGAGGGGATATCCCTCGCAACCGAAATAGTTGCAACTAGAGGTGGTAGCTTGAAAAAGCTAGGGCATCTATATACCCCAGCTGAGCCTAACGCTGTGGTGCAATACGGGATGATTGTAAAGGCTTGCGACAAGATGGGGATAGAGTTGGTAGCTACAACTGTTACTAATAGTGCCGATGTGAGGAGTGCGGTCAATATGTTGCTGGACAAAAATGTTGACGCAATTTATATTAGCACTGACAACGTGGTAGCATCGGCTCTGAAGTCTGTCACAGACGCAGCTTCTGCACGCAAAATACCTGTAATATCAGCAGACCCATCATCTGCAAAGAGCAACAATGCAACTGCTGCCTATGGCGTAGATTATTACAAACACGGGCGTGAGACGGGCAAATTGGTAGCAGAGGTGCTAAAGGGCAAGTTCGCGGGTGATATACCCATAAAGTATATGATTCTTCCATCAGAACTAGAGTTATACCTTAACCAAGCAAACGCTAAGTTAATAGGCGTTGACTTAGGAAAGATTAAGAAGTAGACAGGTGTGAATAGCAGACTAGCTCTCTTTATCGCGGCATCCATATTTGCCGCGATATTTATATATCGCGGGCTGTGTGATGTGATGACCGGCCATTCAGGTGTTCCATTGCCTTTTCAGAAACATTTAGTAGTCAAGAGTATTGATGTGCACAAGGTGCAGGATAGTATGCACGATAACGTCACGCTCCTCATAGACGTAGGTAACAGGGCATCTAAAGACTATCGCTACCTATCGCTAGATTTATCACAGGTAAAAGAGTTCTCATTTGAGACTGCTACCCTTTTGTATTCAGATGGTAATGGTAGTGTAGCGAATGCTGACCTAAGCAAGTTACGACCGGGAATAAACCTTTCAGACAAGCTCTCTGCAGGGGTGGATATTTGCTCAAAATAGCTCTATCAACACTTGGCG
>NZ_BAAIHG010000030.1:0-14958 GCF_054655775.1 Candidatus Termitispirillum reticulitermitis
CCCCCCCCCCCCCCCCGCAAGGTGCAACAGGCAATAATAGCAATAATTATTGCATAGCCCTTATACGTCCCAATTTTGAGATAGACACCAAAAATCCTATACTCGCACTGGGCTATCTAGCTAGCTACTTAAAGGTTAATGGGTATAATGCACTTATAGTGGATGCTATGCGCGACAATCTCTCTAATGATGATGTTTTGGCAATACTAAAGAAAGAAAACATAAATGTAGCAGGTATAAGTTGCCTAACCACCCACGCCGATGAAGCAGTTGCCCTGTCTAAATGCCTGAAAGGTGCAGGAATCAAGGTTATAATAGGTGGTGTTCACCCGACATTTATGCCATATCAGACGCTTACAGCTAGTGGGGCAGATTATGTTGTCTGTGGAGAGGGAGAAATTGCCCTGCTGAAACTTGCAGAGAATGATTTTAACAATACTTTGACAGACGGTTCAAAAATTAAAGGGGTCTATTCTCTAAATGAGCTGAAAGATGAAAATACTGCCGTTGTCAGGGCAGACTTTGTTGAGAACCTTGACGATATACCATATCCAGACTGGGAACAATTACAGCCCGCACATAAAGCATACACAACTTGGTTTATGATAGCAAAGGATTCCCCGTCAGTTGGCATAATGTCGTCTCGCGGTTGTCCATATTCATGCAAGTTTTGTTCTAGCCCCGATTTTTACAGCAAGCGAGTGCGTATGCGTTCCCCTGAAAATGTGTTAGGCGAAATGCGCTTGTTGAAAGAAAAATATGGAATTCGTGAGATAAAGTTTGTAGATGATAATATAACCGTTGACAGGGAATATATTGATAGCCTATGTGATGCTATCATTAAGGACAATCTAAATTTGCCACTATTTACGATGGCTAGGGCGGATAGGCTTGACGATGCACTCGTTAAGGTTATGAAAAGAGCGGGGTTTTATAATATCGCCATCGGGATAGAGTCTGCATCGCCTGTAATGTTGCTCAATATGAACAAGCGGGAAGATATTGGTGCTATTAAAACTGCCCTTAAAATACTACATAACAATGATATATTGATAACGGGTTTATTTGTATTTGGTATGCCGGGCGAAACGAAGCAGACGATTAAAGAAACTATAGATTTTATATTGAGTGAACCGCTAGATTTGGTTAATGTATCAATACTGGCTGTTCTGCCCGGTTCAGACTATTGGAACGAACTAGAAGGGCAATACACACGTAGATTTAACCAGTCATACTGGGGAGATGTCAACTATGTTCCAGAGGGCTTGGTAGCTGAGGATGTGCTTGCAGCCCAAAAACAAACATATCGCAGGTTTTTCCTAAGACCTAGAGTGATATTTAAGTTGCTACAATATATTAGACTTAGGCATATTGGCTATTTTTTAACACGGATACGCAATATTCGCTTTTTTGGTAAGTAAAGTCGCCTCAATAGTCACGCCCTCACGCAATCCATAGACTGACACGTGGGTTTTAGTTTGGTTGAACAGCGACATTATAGCCTGAATGGTGATGATTCCTGCTGGGAGAAGGTCTTCCCTGCTCGCTCCCGTCAAGGGGTAGGGAATTCTCCATTGTCAACGTGTCATTCTAACCTTGGTTAAATTTACAAACTTTTTTATTGGCTTATAATCTATTGCTGGGGCATATTTAATATGCTTTCGTCAAGCATAATTTACTTGTTTTTAGTCTAGTCAAGTATATAGTCCCCGAGATAACATTTGACTTGATATTTATAATGTGTTATAAAATGTCTCGTAAGTTATATGCTCCCAAGCAGAGGTGGCAAAGTGTTAATGGACAGGCTAACTGACACTGCCCTTATCAACCGTGAAGTTAACACTATACTAGCCTCAAACTTAATGTCAGACGACACTTCCGCGAAATATCGGCTAAAAACCCCTCCCTGTTAGGGGAGGGGCTAAGATTAGTAATATTTTCTAGTATATGCCTAGTGGTATATTAAACGCCATAAACACAACAATAAGTATAATCCATGCAACCAAGTTTGCTAAAGAGAATGGCAACATATTGGATATAATTGTGCCTATACCAGCATCTGGTTTATACTTCGCCACATAGCCCAATAATATTGGGAAGTAGGGAAACAGTGGGGACAGCGGATTGGACACTGAGTCGCCTATGCGGTATGCTATCTGCGTTAAAGGTGGGTCAAAGTTTAACAACAGGAACATTGGCACAAACACAGGCGCAAGTATTGCCCACTTTGCTGAACAAGAGCCGATAAATAGGTTCAAGAATGCACTGAATAATATGAAACCTACCATTAGCCCCATGCCTGTCATATTGGCGTTCTTCAGCACTTCTGCGCCCTTGATAGCTATTATCACGCCCAAGTGACTGAAGTTAAAGAGTGCTAAGAACTGAGATGCTGCAAAAGCAAGCACAATATACGACCCCATATCACTCATTGACTGTCCCATAAGTTTAACGATATCCCTATCGTTCTTGATTTTGCCTGTACATATACCATAAGTCACACCTGGGATAAAGAATAATAACAACATAACAGTCGTCATTGCCTTATTCATAGGAGCATTCATACCAAGCAGTTCGCCCGTTTTGGAATCGCCCATAAATGGATGGTCTCCTAAACATAGGAGCACTAAAACTGCTATAAATGCTAACAGCGATATGCCCGCCCAACGCAAGCCTTTCTTTTCTGCAACACTAAGGTCAGTGTTTTGGTGCTCTACTGGCGTTTGAAATGGCACACCCTCAAAACGCGGAGCGATAACCTTTTCGGTAACGATTACCCCAACAGCCGTTAAGAAGAACGTTGATACAAATAAGAAGTAGAAGTTCATAGTCGGCAACACCGTATAGCTAGGGTCAATCGTTTGTGCTGCTGGCAGTGTGAAACTCCACACTAATATATCAAGCATATTCGGGAATAGGTTAGCTGCAAAGCCAGCCGCCACACCACCGAACCCTGCTAACACGCCGATTAACGGGTGTCTGCCTGATGCCATGTATGCAATCGCTGCAAGCGGAGGTAACACTATAAAACCAGAATCGCCTGCTGCATTTGCATTGATGCCAGCAAATATAACGATAAATGTAACTAAACTCTTAGGCATATTAGAAACAGCACGCCTCAAAGCCGTTGCCATAAGCCCAGTCCTATCAGCCACACCAACGCCAAGCTGAACTATCAGCACAAGAGCCAGCGGAGGGAAACCTGAAAAGTTCGTGACGATAGAGTTCAGGTAGTTTTGCAACTGCGCCTTTGAGATAAGGTTGATTACCGTTATTGTTGAGCCATCTTTCGGATGGATTGCCACTACGCCCTCAAATACGTATGAGATTGCTAACAATAGTAGGCAGAGGATGAAAAATATTGATATCGGGTCAGGCAATCTATTGCCCGCCACCTCCACCATATTTAGCACTCTGTAGAGAACGCTATTACTACTTTTTTCTGACATAAGATACCTCGCTTATTTTATTTATCACACTATTTTTTAATTGCCATTTAGGTAGTCAACAGACACCTGCGCCAGACAGCCTGCCAAAGTCTTTAACACTTTATCATTCCACTGAAACTTAGGGTTGTGGTGTATTGCAGGGTTATTCATATCCTCAGATATTCCTACAAATATGAAACAAGAGGGCACTTTTTGCGCTATATAGGCGAAATCTTCACCACCCATAGCTGGGGGCATATTGGTGATAATATCCTTTTCAGGGATAAGCCGCGCTACAGATTTTTTCATTATAGCAGCTGCACCATCGTCATTAAATAGCGCGGGGTAGTGAGGTTCTACCTCTACCTCACACTTACCGCCATGCGTCATTGCAACACCATCAGCCACACGTTTCATCGCCTCTGGTATAAACTTCCGATTATATTCACTGAATGTGCGCAGTGAGCCTGTCATCTGCACTTCACTCGGTATAACGTTGAAAGCATTCGCCCCTACGTTGTGTATAGTGCCGATAGATAGCACCGCTGGGTCAGTCGGCACCTTGTTGCGTGAGATAATTAGTTGGAACGCCTGTAGCAGGTCAGCAGCCATTAGTATAGGGTCAACTGCCTCCTGCGGAGCCGAGCCGTGCCCACCCTTGCCGATAACGCGGATAGTTATCTCATCTGGAGCAGCCATAAACGGACCACCCTGCACAACAACTTGCCCCTCTTTAGTATTGCCCCACAGGTGTCCAGCAAACGCTATATCAACCTTTGGATTGTCCAGCACGCCAGCCTTTATCATATTGTCAGCACCGCCAGCATACTCCTCATCGGGCTGGAACATCAGCTTGACATTGCCAGAAATTTGGGCTTTCAAGTCATTCAGCACCATAGCTACAAGCAACAGTCCCGCTACGTGTCCGTCATGCCCACAGGCGTGCATAAAACCTTCGCGTTCTGATTTGAATGGAACGTTGGCTTCCTCAGTGACACGTAGGGCGTCCATATCGGCACGTAATAGCACCGTTTTGCCCGGTTTGCCACCCTTGAGCAGTCCAACAACGCCCGTTTTATCAACGCCTGTTTTAGTCTCAATACCCAGTGAAACGAGCGTGTCAGCAATCAACTTGCTGGTTTGGAACTCCTCATGTCCAATTTCAGGATTCCTGTGAAGCGTATGTCGTATATTCACGGCTTTGTCATAGTGTTTGTCTATAAGACGTTTAATGTCATCGGTCAGCATTCCCCCCCCCCCCAATAAATTAGTTTAAGGGGGATTATAGAGTATGAAATTAAAAAATACAATACTATTCTTATAAAAAAATTAAAAAAGTTTTTCTTATATCCTAACTACAACTTTTATTATAAGTTTTCTAACCATTTAAGATTTATTATTTAAGCAACAGCATGGTTCATTTACTTTAGTTTGACAAAAAGAATATGGGCGAACTGACCTTAAATTTATGAGCATCTCTTGACGCTGCTAGTTTTATGTATTATAATATTAAGCTATGCGCAAGGTTAAAGTAAATGCATTAGCACTGCTTATAGTGACGCTGCCAGTGCTTTTTTGCGCTACTGCAGGTGCGCAGCAGCGTCAGGCACCTCTCGTATCAGTCGCTGTGGTAAATAGTGGCGAAATTGCCCCGTCTCAAGACTACATCTGCACCATTAACTACTATGCCACTACGACTGTTGCAGCCGAACGTAGCGGACGTATAGACTTAATCAACGCTGATGAAGGCTCAGACGTGGCTAACGGCAAGACGCTTGCCACCATAAACGCAGATGCACTCTCGCAAAATATCAGTGCCGCTAAATCGCGCGTATCACAGCAAAAGGCTGTTGTTGCTCGCTCGCTCCGCACCTTTGTGCGTTCAAAAGCTCTTTACGCCGAAAACGGCATATCGGAGCAAGCTTATCAGAACAGTGTTACCGACCTTGAAATACAAAAACATCTATATGATGAGGCGAAAGCTAACCTTGCTCTATTAGAGGTAGATATGAAACGCTCACGCGTAGTAGCTCCCTTTGATGGTGTAATCTTAAAAAAATATGTGAATAAAGGCTCTTGGGTTAGTGTCGGCTCCCCAGCATTTGACATTGCTTCTAGGCAGATGGAGGTGGTAGTCAACGCTCCGCAGTCTGTGGTGAATAGCATTAGGCTAGGGGACAGTGCGAATGTTAAAGTCAATGGGAAGCTCCACAGCGCAAAGGTCAGGGCAATAGTGCCTAGTGGCAATGCATCAGTCCGCACATTTCCCGTGAAATTAGATATTCCGTATGACAGCGCATTTATGAATGGTATGGACTGCACCGCAATGTTATCGGCAAGCACTAACGTTGCATCGCTAGTTGTGCCGCGTGATGCGGTAGTGTCTCGTGCGGGGCTTAACTATGTGTTTATTGTAGATGGCGATAAGGCAAAACAGGTATCAATCTCCGTAATCGGCTATTCAGGAACACAGGCAGGTATTTCATCGGACGAATTAAAGGCTGGCATGCGCGTCATAACACGTGGCAATGAAACTATAGTAGGCGGAACGCCCGTCCGCATAGCCCAATGAAGCTGTAAATATGCTAAAATATTCGCTGGAAAATCCTGTTAAAATCCTTGTTGGCGTGCTGTTTATACTGCTGTTTGGCTTGCAAGCCCTAATTAATATGTCTTACCAGCTACGTCCAGATGTAGAATACCCTACTATTACCGTTCGCACGTCTTGGTCAGGTGCTACTCCCTACGAAATAGAACAAGAAATAGTTGAACCACAGGAAAACGTTCTAAAAAGCCTAGCTGGGCTTGTAGAGATGGAAAGCGTATCAAACAACGGTTCAGGTTCTATTACACTGCGTTTTGAGCTAGGGACTAATTTAATGGACGCCATTCTGCTAGTGTCAAACAAGCTAAACGAGGTGCGCCGCTATCCGACTAACTCTGACAGACCAACTATCCGTGCAAGCGGGGCAGACGCCGCACCTATCGTATATATGCTGATAGAGCCATTACCTGATAACAAAAAAGATATAGATTCATACCAAACATATATCAACGATGAGATTGTGCCACGTTTTGAGCGTATAGACGGAATTTCAGAGGTATTTTTCTACGGTGGACGCCCCACGCAGATGCAAGTGACAATCAAACCTGAAAAGATGGCTGCCTATAACATCAGCATAGAGAAATTAACCACCGTTATAATGCAAAATAACACCAATACATCCGCGGGACTGCTACCCGTTGGACGCAAAAACTATCGTGTCCGCACGGTATCGGAGTTCACAAGCCCTGACGACATCAAAGAAACACTGGTAGTATCTGAACACGGCGGAGTAAAGGTGAAAGACATCGCTGACGTAGGCTACGGATATGCAGCAAGCGACTCAGCAGTTAAATATGGCGACAAGCGAATGATGCTGATGGGCATCGTCAACGAGGGCGGCTCAAATGTGTTGAAAATCACAGATGCGGTAGAGGCACTGCATAATGAGCTGAACAAAAACGTGCTAGCAGCTCAAGGTTTGCAGCTTCACTGGGTGTATGACCAGCGTCCATATATAAACGGCGCAATCGGACTGGTGCAAGGCAATATAGTATTTGGTGGCATACTGGCGATTATTAGCTTGTTGTTATTTTTGCGCAAGGGCGCGTCCACAATAATAATTGCCATAGCTATCCCTATCAGCATAATAGGAACGTTTATAGTGTTAAATCTATTAGGGCGCACGCTAAACGTAATATGTCTTGCGGGTATAGCGTTTGCTGTAGGTATGCTTATAGATAACGCTATAGTCGTTCTTGAAAACATAGACAGACACTTGAATATGGATAAAAAACCGCTACAAGCTGCCATAGACGGTGCTAGCGAGGTGTGGGGGGCGGTGCTGTCCTCAACACTCACCACTGTTTCAGTATTTCTACCGATAGTGTTTGTTAAGCAGGAGGCAGGGCAGCTATTTAGAGACATTGCCATAGCGATAAGTTCAGCGGTGTCGTTTTCGTTGCTGGTAGCGGTGTTTGTAACGCCTGTTTTAACTAGACTAATATTTGAGAAATTTCCACCGAGAGCACCCAGCAAACTAAGTATAAAGATTGGGGATTTTGGAACTAAACTCACCGATGTGATAATGAGCGCACTTATATTTATCAACGTCTCGTTGCGCAGGCGGCTAACCTTGATAATCGGCTTTATGTCTGGCTCGCTCCTCTTGACGCTACTGCTATATCCTAAGATGGAATATCTGCCGCAGGGCAATATGAATATGATTCAAACTTCACTTATAGTGCCATCAGGACTATCGCTGAATGAGCGCGGCGAGCTTGCCGATATGTTGTATAAAGAGGTACGCCCATACACAGAAAGTGCTCTTGATGGCTATCCGCGGATTAAAGACTATATATATTTTATCAACCCTGGTGGCGTTTTTATCCAGACCACGTCGGCAGACCCTAACAAGGCAGACAGACTAGTGCCGTTAATGGCATCTAAAACACCGCTTATCCCAGGTGTAATGGGTTTTACCGCACAACAGGGGGTATTTCAAAACAGGGGCAGTGGCACACGTTCAATGAACGTAGTTGTTAGCGGAGAAAATATTGACGAGTTAATAATAGTATCTCGGCAGATAATGGCGCGCATTTTAGAGCTAATCCCTAAGGCACAGATACGTCCGCGACCGTCACTAGAAATGATGTTCCCTGAGGCAAATTTCATCCCCAGCAGATACCGTCTTGCTGATGCGGGACTAAACCCCTCTACACTAGGCACTACTATAGATGTGTATGTGGATGGCAGACGTATAGGTGATTTTCACGACCCTGCGATAGGCACAATGGACTTAACGCTTAACTACCCCGCAAATGATATTGCAAACCCTGAAGATTTATCAAGGATGCCACTTGCAACTAGCAACGGTGGCGTTATACCGATATATAACGTGGCAGACTTGGAGCTGAGTGCCGGCATGGAAGGGATACGTCGCTACGAACGCAAACGCACATTCAACCTAACGATAATCCCGCCACCTGATGTAGTGCTGGAACAGATGATGGATATTATAGATGGGCAAGTTATAGCCCCACTTAGGGCTGATGGTGCGCTCCGCAACGTAGAAACGCGTTTTACAGGCTCAGCAAGTAGTCTGAATGAGGCTAAAGACGCACTGGCAAGAAACTTTGTCCTAGCTATTATCATTACGTACCTTTTAATGGCTGCTCTGTTTGACAATTTCTTCTATCCGCTTATAATATTATTCTCTGTGCCGTTTGCGCTAGCGGGCGGATTTTTAGGTTTTAGACTTGTGGATAAAGTAATTGTGCCCCAATCATTTGATATACTGACAATGCTTGGATTTATAATATTGATAGGGATAGTAGTGAACAATGCCATACTGATAGTTCACCAGTCGCTGAATAATATCAGACTGTATAGGATGCCCGCGCAAAGTGCCATTACAGAATCAGTTTCTTCACGGCTACGTCCGATATTTATGAGCAGCCTTTCCACTATATTGGGATTGTTGCCGTTGGTTGTGTTTTCTGGTCCGGGTTCGGAGCTTTACAGGGGGCTTGGTAGCGTGATGTTAGGCGGGCTTGCGCTGTCAACTGTGATAACAATATTTGTGGTGCCAGCGATGCTTAGCCTGTGTATGGGCTTTTTAGAAAGTCCGCAAAGGAAGAGATGAAAATAAGGAGTTGTTATTATGAAAAAGTTTTTAAGTGCTTTAATGCTACTTTTAATAGGGAACTTTGCTACGGAAAATACTGCTATGGCGATAACTATTGAAGAGGCTATTGAGCTTACACTAAACAACGATGAATCTATAAAGCGGCAACGTTCGCTACTAGACAGCCAGTTTTACACATCGCTGACAAGCGGGGCGGCATTTTTGCCAACATTGGACGTAAGTGCTGGCTATACAAAATCAAAGCTATCAGACAAAGAGAAACGAGACACGGGCTTTGATGGCACTGAAGTCACGTCCTCAACGGCTAGTATTGCGCTGGGATATAATCTATTTAATGGATTTGCAGACGTAAATAATCTGCGAATTAGCAAGAGTTCATACTCTGCGCAAAAATATCAATATTTAGCCAACAAGCAAGATATTATGCTAGGCATTAAGAAAGCCTATATATCTTACCTACAGGCGAACGACC
The DNA here is from genome assembly GCF_054655775.1 of Candidatus Termitispirillum reticulitermitis. Taxonomy (NCBI): domain Bacteria; kingdom Pseudomonadati; phylum Deferribacterota; class Deferribacteres; order Deferribacterales; family Termitispirillaceae (SeqCode); genus Termitispirillum (SeqCode); species Candidatus Termitispirillum reticulitermitis. The sequence goes on from NZ_BAAIHG010000030.1 coordinate 9,591, forward strand.
AAGCAAATGTTGCTTCTGAGACGGTGAAATTGTTGGAAGCGCAGAAAAACACTGCATCGGTATCATATCGCGTAGGGCAGTTCTCTAGGGCGGACGTGTTGAAGGTGGATGTGCAGCTGGCATCATCAAGGCTTGATTTAATGAACGCGCAAATATCATTAAAAATAGCCAAACAACAGCTAGAAAAATATATCGGCAGAACAATAGAAGCTGCCGAAGTTGTAAAAGACCTAGAATTGGCAGAGTATAATATACCTACACTAGAAGAGCTATACAAGCAACTAGAGGATAAACGCAGTGAACTGCAAGCCACAAAAATGGCATATAGCATAGCAAACGCCACGGCTACGCAAGCGTTCAGCACATTTCTGCCACAGGTAAATGCACAGGCGGCTAGGACGTGGTATGGCGATGAGAACAACCCGATGGATGGAAGGCAGGGCAGCTACGATGCGGCTACTAGCGTAGGGCTGACTGCTACATGGAATTTGTTTAGAGGGTTTGCAAATGCCAATCAGGAGATAGCTAAGGCAAAGACTGCACAGGCAGGGGCGCACAGCGTGAACGATACCCGCAATGCACTGAAACTAGCACTTAGCAGTGCTTATGAAAACTATTTTTCTGCCAAAGAGATGTTGTCTGTAGCAAAACTGGGTGTGGAACAGGCTGAGGAAAGCTACCGCGTAACCCAGATGCAATATACGCAGAGCGAGGCAACAACTACCGACCTGCTGGATGCAAACGTTGCGCTCAACAGGGCTAGAATTTCACTTGCCAATGCTAAATATGGCATTATCTCCGCAGTGGCGAACATAGAACGTGCAGTAGAAAGCAATTTCCTAGACTTGCAATATACTGATAACGATAGTGTTAAATAGGGTTTTACTAAATGAACGAAATGTTGACGCTGAAAGGCGCAAGTGATTGGGCTACTGGCTACATCGGGAGATATGTAAGCCCATCCAATATTAGTTATCTTGTTCAGTATGGACGCATAAAAAAGAATGGTGCAAATGGCAGCACCCGTGTAAGCTTGCAAGATTTGCTTGAATATTATAATGCCTATAACGGGTCAAGGGAGACGTCATTTAAGGAGCGTCTAGGTAATGATATAAACTGGGAATTGTCATTTGAGCAATATAAAGAGACAGAAACCACAAAACACGTTCACAGACTGCACCCATACAAAGGTAAGTTCATCCCCCAACTGGTGGAATATTTTTTAGACGAACACACAGACAGGCTAAAAAAAGATACATACTTTAAGGCTGGAGATATTGTCCTTGACCCATTTTCTGGGAGCGGAACGACGTTAGTTCAGGCTGCCGAGCTGGGCATACACGCCATAGGCATAGACGTGTCTAGCTTTAATAGCTTTATAAGTAATGCTAAACTGGCAAAATATAACTTAGCAAACGTGGAACAGGCAATATTTGATATTACAGGGGCACTAAGAAACTTTGTTGCTGATTCCAATATACAGGATTTTGACGAAAAGCTCTTAAAAGAGCTAAACGCCTTTAATAACAAATATTTTCCCGTGCCTGACTACAAATATCAGGTAAGGAATAAACTCATAGACGAGCAAACTTACGGAGCGGAAAAAGAGAGTGATTTTTTGTCAGTTTTTGAACGTCTAGTGTATGACTACGACATCAAGCTCTCTCAAAAAACTAATTCAACATTCCTTGATAAATGGTATTTGCAGAGTGTTAGAGATGAGATAGGCTTTGTATTTGAGCAGATACAACAAGTTAAAGATAGTAGCGTAAGGCAAATTTTGGAGTTGATATTAAGCAGAACTATAAGAAGTTGCCGTGCAACCACGCACGCCGACCTAGTGACGCTCTTACAGCCCGTTATTACTCCATACTATTGCAGTAAGCACGGCAAAATATGCAAGCCACTGTTTTCAATACTGAAATGGTGGGAAACCTACTCAAAAGACACAGTTAAACGTTTACAACAGTTCAGTAATTTGCGAACTAACACACATCAATGTTGTCTAACAGGCGATAGTCGCAATATTGATATACTCGCAGCTCTGCGGCAAGTAAAACCCGCATTTGCAGAGTTATTGGAACAACAAAAAATAGCTGGTATTTTCTCATCTCCGCCTTATGTGGGGCTGATAGATTATCACGAACAACATGCTTATGCTTATGACCTGTTTGGTTTTGAACGCAATGATATTTCAGAGATAGGGGCACTCTCTAATGGTCAGACAAAAAAAGCTCAGGATAGCTATGTTGAGGGCATATTTAAAGTATTAGCCAACTGCAAAAGATATTTGGTGAGCGACTATGACGTGTTTTTGGTGGCAAACGATAAGTATAATCTTTACCCCGCTATAGCAGATAAGGCGGGGATGAAAATCGTTGCTGATTTCAAACGCCCCGTGCTAAATCGTGCAGAAAAAGATAAGGTGGCATATTCGGAAACAATATTTCACTTAAAGGATATATAGCAATGGATGAAAAACAGAAAGTAGCAGTCATTGAAACTATAACGGCAACTATAAGGAATAAATTTAAGACGTATAATCCTGAACCTGCATCAATGCCATTTCACACGCGCCTGCTAGGATGCGACAGAATGGCTCTATACTCGTTTATACATTCACTTGCAACAAACTTCGGCACCACGATATTTGAACCTGTTGCAAAATCGCTCGCCTCACTATGCTTTGCCAGTGCAGAGTCTCAGCAGATTGCAGGGAAGCAAATATCGTCTGAAGCTCAACGTGTAATTCAGAACATTATGGATAAACTCTCAACAGCTAGCACCCAACCCAACAAGCCAGCAGAGATACAAGCTATTAGGGATGTTTGTCAAAACGGTAAAATGATAGCCGTCAAACCAACAAGGGTGGATATTAAACTTATAGGGCGAGATGGAACAATCTATCTAATAGACATAAAGACTGCTAAGCCTAATGTGGGCGAATTTAAGGGGTTCAAAAGAACATTATTAGAATGGGTGGCAGCCACCCTTGCGACTAACCCTGAAGCGAACGTTGAAACTTTGATTGCCATACCATATAATCCGTATGAACCAGAACCGTATAGTCGCTGGACTATGCGCGGAATGATTGATTTAGAAAATGAATTAAAGGTTGCTGATGAGTTTTGGGATTTTATCGGTGGCGAAGGCACTTATGACGATTTACTTAAATGCTTTGAGCAGGCAGGAATTGAACTGCGCAATGATATAGACACTTATTTTAAGAAATTCTTGGAGAAATAATGCAGCCCGAAGAGATATTAGCAGAGGTCAATAGGCTAAACAAGTTAGTTGATAGTTTCACCCCAGCCGTTCACGGCGAGGAGCTGAGCAAGCGTATAGCTGATATTGACGAATTGTCGCTTGCTGATACTAACTTCTGGGCTAAACAAGAGTCTAAAGCTCTGCTACGTGAACAGTCAATGCACAAGAAGTTCCTTGAAGAATGGCGCAAGCTGAGAAGCTTATCAGATGATGCTACCGTCCTTTGGGGGTTTTATAAAGACGATGGGGATAGCGACGCTCTGCAGGAGCTTGAAAGTGTGCTACCCGCTCTATCAAAACAAGCTAGCGAGTTTGAGCTAAAACTGATATTAAACGGCGACCACGACATAAACAACGCAATCGTGACGATTCACCCTGGCGCAGGGGGCACAGAATCTAACGACTGGGCATCTATGTTGATGCGCATGTATAGCCACTGGGCAGAAAGTGAAGGTTTTAAGCTAGAACTGCTTGATATATTAGACGGCGAAGAGGCAGGCATAAAATCAGTCACCTTCAACATTATCGGCGAATATAGCTATGGTTACTTAAAAGGCGAGAGTGGCGTACATAGGCTTGTTCGCATATCTCCGTTTGATGCACAGAGCCGTAGACATACATCGTTTGCATCAGTGTTCGTGCTACCTGAAATAGATGACGACCTTGAAATTTCTGTGAACGAGGCTGATTTGCGCGTAGACACATATCGCTCTGGCGGGGCGGGTGGGCAGCACATCAACAAAACCGATTCCGCAGTCCGCATAACACACATTCCTACAGGCATTATAGCAGTCTCTCAGTCTGAACGTAGCCAGCATAAAAATAAAGCATCCGCCTTAAAAATATTAAAGGCGCGTCTCTATGAGCGCGAAATGAATATCCGCAACGAGGAAAAGGCAAGGGTGGAAGCATCAAAGTCTGACATCGCTTGGGGCAGTCAAATACGTTCTTATGTTATGCAACCTTATAAGATGGTAAAAGATTTGAGAACTAGGTATGAAACGGGTAATGTTGATGCCGTTATGAATGGCGGGCTTAACGAGTTCATCAGGGCGTATCTTCTGTTCTCCGCAGGGTTGATTACTCCGTCTGGTAGCGATAATGACCTAGACTAATCGTCTGACAATTTAGCTCTTATATCTTTGCCCGCCTTGAATGACGGAACGCTGACTGCACCTAAGCTAACGCTAGCACCTGTTTTAGGGTTGCGCGCTATGCGTGGGGGGTTAGTCCGCACGTAGAATGTGCCGAAACCACGAAGTTCCACCTTGCTACCAGTGGCTAATGCCTCGCAGATATAGTCAAACGTGTCGTCCACCAGATATTTAACCTGCGTTTTGGTAAGCCCCGCACAACACTCCGCGACTAGAGAAACAAGTTCTGATTTTAACATGAGCACATAATAGCAAATAGCATTGATTTTTTCAATATCTTATAATACCATACTCTATTTGTCTCACTAAAGGGTGGTGTTTATGGCAAACAAATGGGTACAATATTTTGATAAACCGATGGACGGCGTGTGGCAGCAAATTTCGCAATATTCCGCTCAACAGGTTAAAAAGGTGCTGCAATTCAGCAAAGAGGACGTTTTATTGGACATCGGCTGTAGTTATGGACAAATAACTGCAACGTTAGCTCCTCATGTAAAACGCGCTTATGGCGTAGACGTGTCAGGAACTAACATTAACATAGCAAAGAAAAAATTTGCTCATAATAGCAAATAGCATTGATTTTTTCAATATCTTATAATACCATACTCTATTTGTCTCACTAAAGGGTGGTGTTTATGGCAAACAAATGGATACAATATTTTGATAAACCGATGGACGGCGTGTGGTAGCAAATTTCGCAATATTCCGCTCAACAGGTTAAAAAGGTGCTGCAATTCAGCAAAGAGGACGTTTTATTGGACATCGGCTGTAGTTATGGACAAATAACTGCAACGTTAGCTCCTCATGTAAAACGCGCTTATGGCGTAGACGTGTCAGGAACTAACATTAACATAGCAAAGAAAAAATTTGCTCATATACAGAACCTATCATTTCATCAGCTAGATGCAAACAACTATACTGCTATAAACAACCTTGAATTCGCGAGA
>NZ_BAAIHG010000031.1:0-14808 GCF_054655775.1 Candidatus Termitispirillum reticulitermitis
ACGACAAAAACAACTAAATAACAACCATTTATAAACTTATCTTTGTAGAGCAACTTCTCTCCCAGCTCAATAACTCTGCCTATCAGTCTTATCGGGTGGAAGCGCACCGCAGGGTCGCCTATAAGGACATCTAGCAGATAGCCGCAGATGAGTGCCACAACGTTATATGTAAAAAATGTTGACATAACAACAGAAATATGGCAGAAATTAAGGGTTAAGTCAAATAAAGGCTAATATTGGAGATGAACGTTATGAACAAGTTTTCTGTGTTGATATTGACGCTTTCGTTTTTGTCCATCGTCCTGCCCGCACATGCCTACCTAGACCCAAGTTCTGGCAGTATGCTATTTCAAGGACTTGCAGCTATCGGCGTAGCATTTGCAATCTTTTGGCGCAAGGTTAAGCGCATATTCACTAGAGGCAAGGACGCAGAAAAAACAGACGATAAGGTTATTAGTGATTTAATTAAAGGCGACAAGTAGTAGTAGTATTATACGACATTATGTCCATTCTTGAACACCTTTTATACTTTTTAGTTGTGAAGTTCCACGTTATAACGGGCAGTTATGGTGTTGCTGTGCTGTGCGTGGCTATTGTGGTGCGACTCATTACCTCCCCGCTCATTAAACTTGCCCAGCCGCTGATAGATAAACCGAAACTGCTTAAGGCTAAGATGCAGCCATTTTTAGAAAAAATTGAAGCTATGGACGTTCCGAAAGCCCGCAAAGCAGACCTGCGGGACGCCCTATATAGGCAATTCCACTATAATCCATTCTATGAACTATTTGGTATGGTTGGGCTGTTTATACAGATTCCGCTCCTTATGGCGATGTTCTTTATGGTAGAGGACAATCTGGCAATGTTTGCGGGGCAGAGTTTCTTATTTGTAAAGGATTTATCGCAAGCAGACGGGCTACTATTCGGGCTGAATCTGTTGCCTGTTCTAATGACACTTGTTAACGTTCTGGCTGCGTGGACTTTGCCTAAAACTGACAAAGGAGAGCTTACCAAGCTATATCTGCTGTCAGCGTTCTTTTTGGTGCTACTATACCCGCTTGCATCAGCACTACTTATCTATTGGACGTTTAATAACGTCCTTGCACTACTAGGCAACTTGCTAGGTTCAAGAGATAAGCGCAGTGCAGAATTGAGACAGCGTGAAAGACGCGATGTAAAGCTATTTAACGAGAATGAGAACAAAAAACTTGTCTTTTATTCAGAGGCGAATGGGTTTTACAAATACACTAAACACTTGATAGACTATCTGCTAGCTAACTCAGATATAACTATACACTACATTACAAGCGACCCAGACGACAATGTATTTAAGCGTGCTCACGGCGATAGGCTTGTTCCCTACTATATTGGTGCAAGGGCGTTAATATCGGTAATGATGAGAATGGATGCGGCTCTTGTGGTTACCACTATGACAGGGCTTGGAACACACCATATCAAACGCTCACTTCTACGCAAAGATGTTGAATATATACATATTATGCACTATATGACCAGTGCCCACATGGTGGTGGAAAAGGGTAGCTTTGATAACTACGACACAATATTTTGCGCGGGTCCTCACCAAACTGCGGAAATACGTGAGCTGGAAAAACTATATGGCACTAAGCCTAAGAACTTGTTGGACTATGGCTATCCGCTAATCGGCGAGCTTGTGGCTGATTACGAGAATATGACTGCCGAAAGCCAGCTACCCACAATACTAATAGCTCCATCTTGGCAACAGGATAATATCCTTGACTCATGTATTAGCGATTTGCTAGATAACTTAATAAATAAAGGCTTCAAGGTTGTTGTCCGCCCGCACCCAGAATATATAAAGCGTTATAAAGCTAATTTAGATAAAATAATTGCTAAATATAGCAGTGAGGTAGGGGAGAATCTGGTTTTTGAGTTAGATTTCTCGTCCAACAAGACTGTCTATACGAGTGCGCTATTGATTACCGACTGGTCAACAATTGCTTATGAATATTCGTTTAGCACACTAAAGCCAACACTGTTCATAAACACCGCTATGAAAGTGATGAACCCTGAATACACGCGTCTTTCTACTCCGCCAGTTGATATAACTTGGCGTGATGAGGCGGGGGTCTCCATAGCCCCTGACAAGCTAGCGGACATTTTACCGCTTGTGAATAAACTGCTACAAGACAAAGATGCATATAGAGAGAAGTTAGCCGCAATGCGTGAAAAGGTATTCTATCACTTCGGCTCTGACGAACAAGTCGGCGGAAAGTATATACTAGAACGGCTGAAATTATAAATAATCTATCTCCTTTCTACCAGCGTCAGCTCATTAAGGTATGCTGTGCAGTTGGGAATATCAATGTAGAATGTTATAAGCCCATTTTGGTCTGATTTCACTGGCAGGCTTACCGCTCCTAGCCCGCTGAATGTAGATTCTGCAACGTCCTGTCTTTTAGATAGTTTGACGAGTTTTTTTACGTTTGCATCAGCTGTGGATAAACTCAGCTCAGCAGAGGCTTTGTTCTCAGCTTGAACAATAATTAAAAATTGCAACAGGAGTGAATATTCTTTATTGGCTTCGGATACCCGAGCAACTAGCCTGTGTCCTTGTCCGTGAATGTTTTCGTAGGGAACGCTCTTGCCCTGCTTGTTGTATGCTAATATATCTGGATAAAGATTGCTCTTTTCTGTAATGTAGTGGTAGGCTACTTTCAACGGCACCAGCTCTTGCGGGATTCTTGCGCGTATAGACACATTTTTAGTGCGGACTACATTGCGGTTAGCATCTAGGTAGTTTATTGTGGCATTATCTTCAGTATGTTGCCGTATAAATACCCTGCGACTATCCTTGTGCATTATATTCATAAGTGCGCGCTCACTGATATTAGAGCCATTCTCTGCTATATGTTTTAGCAACGTGTATGTTTGAATATGTTCAACTGGCGAATTATCGTTCTTGAACCCTCTGTGCTCCCCCTTTAGCTTAATCATTAGCATAGGTCTATCCAGCCAATAGCCCCTTTCTTTCTCCGCCCGCTCCCAATCCTTGTCCTTAAATGCCCAGCCACTGTGGTCGGAAATGACTATAATTGTAGAGTTATTATAGAGCTGCCCCCCCCCCCGCACGTTGCTTAATCGCCTGCAATATGTCCGCAGTCCCCTTCAGGGCACAATAGGTCTTTTTATAATACGCATTGTAATCGTTGCCCTCTTTTAACAGTTTTGGAGCGTTAGAGCAGTTGTCATCACTCATCAGAGGGTCATGTGCACCTAAAAAGTGATAGAATTGAAAGGTTGGCTGAGCTGTCAATGGAGCATTTTCAATGACAGAGCGAACAAAATCAAGCCCCCTATCTTGCTTATATTTATTCACTTTAGGTTTATAAGCTTTACCCTCCATCACAGCACCCGTTTGAATATTTCTGATGAAGTCTTTTTTTAATAGATATGGCATCACACGCAACAGCGCAAGGTTGTCTAGCCGAGTTTCAAAGAACCCGCTACTATACAACCCCGCCTGTTTAGTTGTTGTAGCAGATGTTGAACGTGGTTTAGATATCCAGTTAACGGCAAAGCTTTGCACAGCTACGTCATAGCCTACATTCTGAAATATACGAACAAGCGAATCGTTGTCGTCTATTATCCTATACAAGTGTTCATTATAGCTACTAGTGTCAAAATATTTGCCCGTAAAGAGAGTCGGAACTGTGAAGTTTGTTCTCAGTCCTATCCCCACATTGTTGGTAAAATTTATAAACCCCTCATACTGAGCTGCAAGCTCTGGATGGTGCTCAAACACATCTTCAGCTACCTCTGAAGAGACAGTGTCAAGCATTAGCATTATTACATTGTTGTCCCTGCTAAGCTCCACAGAATCATAGACATCTATGTTTGTGATAAAACTTGTAATAATTTTTTCAGGTTTCTTTATATAGGCATCCGTTGTTGCAGCTAGACTATAGAGCAACAATCCTACAACTATATGAACCCTGTTAGAGTAGAGCTGTTTTCTATACTTGATAAATAGCGTTATAACGCCCACCCACAGCAGACTATCCAGCAGTCGGCGGACGAGCAAGCCGTATGCATGTAAGTTTCCATTAAGCGGAGACAACCCAATAGACAACAAACCGCTCTCTAAAAGCGTAAGTAAAGATATGGCAGATATTACGGTAAAGGCTATTTTTCTAGTTTTTGAGATATACAACAACAATGAAAACAGGACAAATAGCACTAGCGCAAAGGACAGTCTAAATGTTAAGACTTCGGAAACGTTTGCGCTAAACTCATCAAAAAAGTGCCAGTAAGTCGTAAGCATTGATAGTGGCACAAATATGACGGCAAATGCTAGTGCCAATAGACAAGCCTGAAATAGAGCGTTCTTAAGGAGTTTTAAGTTAAATCTTGTTAACATTCGGGCATTATAGCAGATTTTCAGGACACATTCAACGGCAATCTCCTTTACCAATGACGCTGTCATAAACATCATCGTAAAGGTTTTTGCCGCCTTTTGCACCCCTAATATTCTGTTCATAGCTAATAATCAGAACATTAAAGGTAATCGTTGCACTTCGTCATTGAACTGGGGTCCTTTAAGTATCTGATGTTACAAAATTTCAATAGATTTGACAACACTTAGTCTTTAGCTATATCATAGCAGGCGGTGATATTATGATTTCAACAGAAATATTTGGCGGTGCACTTGCTAGCAGGTTTAGCCTATTTGCGGGCGTGCCGGACTCTCTACTAAAACCATTATGCTCATACTTTTCTACGCTCGGTATTGATAAGCATGTTGTATGTGCAAATGAGGGGAATGCTGTCGCTTTAGTAGCAGGACACTATATGGCTACTAGCACCCCCGCTTGCGTATATATGCAAAACTCTGGTATGGGGAATGCTCTAAACCCGCTAATATCGCTTAATGACCCGCTGGTTTATGGTATTCCAACGTTGCTTATAATAGGCTGGCGGGGCGAGCCTAATGTGCATGACGAGCCTCAACACATTAAACAGGGACTTATTACCCTGCCACTGCTTGAAACTATGGGTATCAAATATAGCATTTTGCCAGACAACGATGAGGATGCACTTAAGGCACTGGAGACAGCTTGTCAATATATGGGACAACACCTTGCGCCTTACGCATTAGTTGTTCGCAAGGACACATTCGGCAAATATAGTGCACCCGCAAGAGCAGACGGTAGTGTTATCGTGCGTGAACAGGCGATAGAGTTTATCATACAAAATGTAGCTGATGCGTTATTTGTATCAACCACTGGTATGATTTCACGAGAACTATTTGAACTGAGAGAGAAACACGGGCAGACTCACGAACGCGATTTCTTAACGGTGGGTTCTATGGGTCATTCATCGCAAATAGCACTAGGGATTGCACTAGCAAAACCAGACAAACGTGTTATATGCCTAGATGGTGATGGGGCAGTGCTTATGCACCTAGGCGGGCTTGCACTCATTGCCACTCAAGCCCCTAAGAATTTTGTTCATATAGTGCTGAATAATGCCGCACACGACTCTGTCGGCGGGCAAGCGACAGTGGCTACAGGAGCTAATTTAGCAACTATAGCAAAATCAATAGGCTATAAAAAAGCTGTTCGTATCACAGACGTTAGTGAACTAAACTCTATAGGAGAGCTTATCCGTTCAGAAACGCCGTTGTTTATAGAGATATTAGTCAAGCGCGGGGCACGTGCCGAACTGGGACGCCCAAGTCAAAGTCCCGTGCAGTGCAAAGATGCCTTTATGAAAGCTATTCAATGTTAGAATACATAGCAAGGGGAGCTATAGAACAATTGCGCAACGTGGTAGCTAGTCTGTCACATAGCAATGTTCTGCTACTTCATGGCAAGCTCAGCTACAGCGTATGTGGTGCGCAAGCCATTATCCCACCACTGCTTGCTGGTATAAATGTGTCCGAATGGGCTGATTTTAGCACTAATCCTAAAGTTGAAGATGTTCAGCGTGGGAGAGCTATGGTTGTGGGTAGAAATATTGATTTAATTATAGCTGTGGGCGGTGGTTCAGTGATAGACATCGCCAAGCTAATTAGCCTAAAAGAAGACGGCTCTGCATTGCCCATAATAGCCATTCCAACAACTGCGGGCACAGGTAGCGAGGCAACCCAATTTGCCGTGCTATGGGACGGCGACAAGAAGTCTTCTGTTGATAATGAAAAACTACTGCCTAAGTGTGCCATAATAGACCCAATATTCCTAGAAAACCAGCCTGCTGATTCTGCGACTGCTCCGCTGGCGGATGCTCTAGGGCAAGCTATAGAATCATACTGGTGCGTTAACTCAACTGATGAATCCAAACTCTATGCTAGTCAGGCTATATCTCTCATATTGCCTACTATAGGTGCTGTCAAGCCCGACTACTTAGCCCGTGCACTGGGAGCGCACCTTGCAGGCAAGGCGATAAACATCACCCGCACAACGGCAGCCCACTCAATTTCTTATGCATTCACAGCATATTCAGGGTTAGCACATGGGCACGCTGTTATGCTGACGTTGCCAACGTTCTTTATCTTCAACAGCGGTGTGTCTGATGGCGACTGCCTTGATACGCGAGGTGTAGAATACGTGCAATGCACTATGGACGAACTAAACAAAATGCTTGGCTGTTCTAATGCCGTGCAGTCTGCCACTCGGCTGGCTGATATTGCTCACACACTTGGGCTAGAGTTGCAACTAGGCAAGCTGGGATATGACGACAAAGCCTGTGAATATATCGTTCAACACGGGTTTAATCCTCAACGTGTCAAGAACAACCCGCGACTGCTTACAGAAACCGCACTGGCTACGATTATTGGTAACCTATGTTAGTCCTCGTTAGTGCCTGGGATAATGTTTAATATCTCTTTAATGCTCATACACTGTTCATCAGCCTCTTTAGCCCGTTTATTTTTCAGTATAGTTTCAGCGGTGCGGAACATTGCAGGGTAGGCTGCACGCAATAAATGGTTGGCATATATTACAATATTAACGCCGTGTCCTATAAGTTCGCTCTCATACACCTGACTATAAGACGATGGAACAGCTACAAGTGGTTTGCCCTCAGCGAAACCTTTATAAAGTTTGCAGAATTCAAATATCTCGTTAGGCTCTTTTTTGCGAGAGTGAATCATAATGCCGTCTGCACCAGCCTCAAGATATGCCTTTGCCCGTGCAACAGCGTCATCAACACCTTTGTCTAGTATTAGGCTCTCTATACGAGCTATTATCATAAAGTCGTCCGTCACACGTGCAAGTTTGCCCGCCTGTATCTTTTCACAAAAGCCCTCAATGCTATCTTGTGACTGAGACACATCTGTGCCGAATAGTGAATTGCGTTTCAAGCCAATTTTATCCTCTATGATAACAGCTGATACGCCCATACGCTCCAGTCGCCGCACAAGTAGCTTAAAATGCTCTGGGTATGAGCCAGTGTCGCCATCATATATCAGCGGGATAGTCGTAACCTCCAAAATATCGCTCAACGTGTTGCTACGTGAGGTAGAATCCACAAACTCAATATCTGGTTTCCCCTTTGCAGTGGAGTCTGTGAGACTTGACAACCAGATAGCATCAAACGTTTCTCGCTTGCCATTCTCTACAACAGAGACGTTCTCTGCTATTAGTGCACTTATGCCATTGTGTGCCTCTATGGTGCGGACGATAGGTTTTGCGTTGATTAGTCGTCGTAGCTGCTTTATACGTATGTTAGGAGTGGTGCCGATAGTTTTCTGCCTGCTTATAAGCTCTGTTGATGATATACCCTGTGTGTATTCTAGCTCTACCAGTTCGCCACCCCACTCTTTAAGCGTTTCAACAACGCGTTCACGCACAACTTTTTGCACCCCCTCACGCCAATCACTGCCATGAACTACGTAGTCGGGTTTATATTTGCGTAAGTTAGGCACGTAGTCTAGCGTATCTTGCGGAACTACGTGTGCAACACCTTTTATATTCTCAGCCACGACACGTCGCTCATCAAAAGACATATACGGCAGGCGTTTATATGATGCTATTGCTTTATCGGTAAGCAAACCAAGCGTAACCTCTCCCAGCTCACGTCCGTGCTTAATAATATTTAGATGCCCCGGATGGATAAGGTCTGCTGCCATAGCTATATATACGCTCTTCATAACGCCCCCAGTAAAATGACACAATGTCAACTAAACGTGTAAATTTAACCAAGGTTAGAAAAACACGTTTTACCCTTATATATCACGAATACTTTTAGATGTCAAAAGAAATGCTATGAGTCCCTATTATATTCTCCCCCAACGGGGGAGTGTCTCCGCAGGAGACGAGGGGGGTTTGTTCAGCCATTGACGCTCATCTAGGGGGAGAGAAATACCCGTTCATAACTTTCTAAAAATAACCTTGGTTAAAATGAGAAAGGGGGGATGTCGTGTCTAATGAGAGCGGACGTATAGACGATTTAAGCTTCTGGGAAGCGTATTATGCAGAATACACTGAACCTTTTGCTCCATCTCTATTTGCCAAGTATATTCTGGAACATTTTGCTAAACAGGGTAGCACCCTTATTGAGCTTGGTTGCGGTAATGGGCGGGACGCAGTGTTCTTCGCTGATAATGGCATTAAGGTGACGGCTATAGACCAGTGTGCTGGGGAGATAGAATATCTGAATAAACACCTTCAAAATGAGTTTCTAAAATTTTATTGCACTGATTTTACTAGTCTAAGTGTTGAACATAGGTTTGATGTAGTTTATTCCCGCTTTACGTTGCATTCTGTAGCGGAGGAGCAGGAGGACGAAGTTATAAAGTGGAGTTTTGATTGCCTAAATGCTGGCGGATATCTTTGTATTGAGGCAAGAGGGCTGAATAACGAACTTTACAAAAAGGGTGAACCTGTTGCTGATAAACATAACACTTACATATACGAAGGGCATAGCAGGCGGTTTATAGACCTCGCCAAAATGAAGGAAAAACTAAATAACATTGGCTTTGAAGTTGTGTTTGCGCAAGAACAAAAGGGATTTGCTCCTCACAACGGCGAAGACGAAACATTCATGCGTCTGATAGCTAAAAATGTTGCCGATGTTCCACGCAGGTCGTGAAACCTAAAGTTTTCAATACCCACACGTTTAATTGCTAGTAAAAAGCTTGACTAATGCCGCTATTAGAAAATAACCTACTCGTGCAACCACTCGTTTTAATGTATCTGTTAAGCAATTTGCACATATTCTATTATACTTTTCGCACATATTCTATTATACTTTTCGCACATGTTCTATTATACTTTTCGCATACATTCTACTTTACTTTTCGCATAACATCGGCTATACGTAGTGAATATGAAAGAAGGGTATTTGCGTTGGCAGAGACAGGCGGTAAAGAAAGCATTGGCGACAAGACGAGTTGTCATCGTTTCTGGTGCCCGGCAAACTGGAAAGACCACACTTGCGCGTCAAGTTGTTGATAAGGGTGGTGATTATCGCACTTTGGACGATACCAACCTTTTTGCGCTGGCGGTAGCAGACCCGAAAGGATTTGTAAAAAAATCTGCTAAAACTATGATTATTGACGAAATTCAAAAAGTTCCGAAACTGATTCCAGAAATCAAAATAGTTGTAGATAATGATAATCGTTCAGGGCAATATCTGCTGACTGGTTCAGCAAATATTCAATCTTTACCGAGTGTTTCTGAGAGTTTAGCTGGAAGAGTTAAGAACATCCGCTTACGTCCACTGACTGTCGGAGAAACGCTTGGGAAAACACCTCTATTCTTAAAACGAGCTTTTGATAAAGATTTTCCTATAGGAACATCTGAATACGACAAGGAAGAGATATTAAATCTTGCGTTTCGCGGAGGATACCCTGAGGCAGTTCGTTTGCTAGATTTGTCTGAGCGCAAAGAATGGCACAAGGATTATATAAATACACTGGTGCAACGAGATTTGAAAGATATTGCGAACATTCGCCGACAAGGTGACTTACGGGAATTAGTGGGAGTTCTTGCGTCATGGTCTGCAAAATTCATAGATATGACAGCTGTCGGCTCTGCCCTATCGCTAAATAAACTGACATTGGATAGTTATGTCAACGCTTTGATTGCGCTTTATCTTTTTGAAAAAGTATCACCCTGGATTAAGACGGATTACGAGCGGGTTGGACGCCGTGCTAAATTTTATGCTACTGATACTGGCTTGATGACTTCAATTCTTGGTTGGAAACCGAAAGAAGTTCTGCTGAATCACGACCGCTCTGGTAAATTGATTGAAACATTTGTATTCCAAGAATTGGCAGCGCAAGTTGATTTAGAAAGTCAATATTCAATTTCACAATATCGCGACAGGCTGGACAGGGAGATTGATTTTATTGTTGAGCGTGAAGATGGGGCACTATTAGGGATAGAGGTTAAAGCAGGACATAACGTTTCTTCCAAAGATTTTGAACCCCAAAAATGGTTTGTTGAAAATATACTAAAAAACAAAAAACCTTATGTAGGTATCGTTTTATATTCGGGAGATAGAACACTTTCATTTAGCGAAAATATGCTTGCTGTACCAATAGCTTCGCTATGGTTATAATCAACAACTCCTGATTCATGCCCCCTGCTATACTGATAGCTGTTGTCTTAGATAGCGGACGCACTCAACGAGTGCTGAACTGTCACCTACCATGCCTCCCTTAGTTGCAAACTTCAAGCCCGGAAAGTCCCCCCCAATCATCTCTCCATAAGCAGCCATAGGTAAAACCTCGCCCAACAGGTTAAACCCAAAGGTTTTCATTCTATTGCACACAGCCACCGTAATGTCGCCACCACAGGTGTAAAACCCCTTAAAGTTCTTGTCAGACTTAGCTATGCGATAGGTTATCTCCGCAATAGCTACATTTATCATACTAGAAATCTCATCAGCCGAACATTTATATCGCTCCGCGTACTCATCTAGCCCTACACGTCCATCAGGCATAATACCCCTGCCAACAACGCTACAAAGCTCATATTTGTCACAATTATTCAATACCTCACTTACCACGCGCGAAATCTCCGCCTCCGAACGCTCTGCTCCCTCTAAAAACTCCACCACCTCAATAAACACATTCAGCACACGCTGCGATGCGAGGAAATGCTCCACCTGCCCGCGCGCAATAGCATTAACACTGCCAACTGTTACCAAAATCTTCGGCTTGTCCCGCTCCACCTGTGGCACTGGCATCAACAATCTTGCTAATGTAGCGGTAAAGACTCCTGGGTCAACTGCAATAAACGGCACCTCACTTGCAATGACCGCATCGGCGATGGTGTCAATGTCTTCCTGCGTAACCGCATCAAATACTATGTTGCGGACACCCCTGCTAGCAAAATCTTTGATTATCGCCATTATATGTCGCCTGCCTTGCATAATATCGCTGATTTCTATAGAGCCAATCGGATATTTAGTCTGCTTAGCAAATAAATCAGCACATACTGGCGTATGAACCGGCGTCTTAGGGTCAACTGCCACCTCAGTCTTGTGCAGAGGAATCGCATTTACCAGCAGATAGCCCCCCACCAAAATACGTCCGCCTGACGGGAAACATGGCACTATCATCGCCACCCTGTTACCGCCTAACGTATCAAGCATAGCATCCGTTTCACTGCCTAGGTTGCCACGCAGGGTAGTATCAATACGTTTAGAATAAACTTTAACTTGGTTTGATTTGAATAATTTGACGGCTTCAACAACACGACTATAAGCAACATCGGCACCAATGGCACGGCTGTCGGTAGAATAGACGATACAATCACAATCAGGCATATTGTTCCCATCAATATGCGCCACATTTAGAATGGTGTAAGTGGTGTAGTTAATCTTCTTTAACAGCACCCCCGTAGCATTTGCTCCTGTTAAATCATCAGCTATCACAATGCATTGAACACAATGAACCACTCTATCACTCCCATTCTATAGTAGCAGGCGGTTTAGAGCTGATGTCATAAACAAGCCTGTTTATCTTCTTTACCTCGTTGATAATTCTATTAGAAATCTTAGCTAACACATCGTGCGGTAGTCGCGCCCAGTCTGCCGTCATACCATCCATACTGACGACAGCCCTGAATGCCGCAACATTCTCATACGTGCGCCCATCGCCCATAACACCAACCGTTTTTACAGGCAATAACACACAGAATGCTTGCCAAACTTCATTATATAATCCAGCCTTTTTTAGCTCCTCTATAGCTATATAATCAGCCTGTCTTAATGTATCGCATTTATCTTTAGTGACTTCGCCTAGTATCCGCACCGCAAGCCCCGGACCGGGGAACGGATGTCTATCTACAATCTCATCTGATAGCCCCAACTCACGCCCTACCGCTCGAACTTCGTCCTTAAACAGCTCCCTGAGCGGCTCTATCAGCTTAAACTTCATATCTTTCGGCAACCCGCCTACGTTATGGTGACTCTTTATCGTGGCAGACGGTCCCCGCACAGATGCAGACTCTATTACATCAGGGTATAGCGTGCCTTGCGCAAGAAAATCAAAATCTCCGCGCTTTTTAGACTCGTTCTCAAAGGTTCGCACAAATAGCTCGCCTATGACTTTGCGTTTCGTTTCAGGGTCTTCTACGCCCTTTAACGCTGTTAAGAAACGTTCCTCGGCATCTATGCAGACTAAATCTGTCTTGAAGTCTCCCGTAAATGCACGTTTGACTTCTTCTGCCTCGTTCAGCCTCATCAGCCCAGTGTCAACCAGCACACAGGTGAGTCTGTCCCCGATAGCCCGCTGTATTAACGCCGCCGCTACCGATGAATCCACCCCGCCCGATAGCCCACACAACACACGTTGAGTGCCGACAGCGTCTTTAATCCGCGCTATCTGCTCATCTATAAAGTTCTTGGTAGTCCAGTCGCCCTTGCAGCCACATACACCTATAAGGAAATTTTTTAATATCTGCCCGCCCTGCTCGGTATGCGTTACCTCTGGGTGGAACTGAATAGCATAAAGTTCCATATCTTTATGAGAAATCGCCGCAATGGGTGCATCAGTAGCTTTAGCAATCACATCAAAGCAATCTGGAACGTTCTTGACGCTATCCCCATGGCTCATCCACACATTAGCATATTTAGGAACGCCTACAAACAGAGCATTCTCCCGCTCAATGCTGATGCCGCTACGCCCATAGCCACGCGTATTAGACGGGGCAACCTGCCCGCCGAATACCTGCACCATCAGCTGCATGCCGTAGCAAATGCCCAGCACGGGTATGCCTAGCTCAAAAAGCCCTTTGTCTATAGTGGGCGCACCATCGTCATAGACGCTGTATGGGCTGCCTGATAGGATAATCCCCTTAGGTTTTTTAGATTTAAGAACATCAAGAACTGCATCACATGGCAATATTTCGGAATAAACCCCAAGTTCACGCGTCCGCCGTGCAATAAGCTGCGTGTATTGCGAACCGTAGTCTATTATCAGCACTAATTCACGATTCATTATCACACCACCCTGCTTGTTGCACTTACTTATAGCACGTTATTTTATCTCAGACAACTGTTATTATTTTGCTTGCAATTCCGCTATACGTTCGTCATAAAGTTCCATTAACATAGCTTTATATTCAGTTTCATTATTGCCTGTCAAGTTCAATTTCTTGGTGAGCCATGCTCGTTGACTGTTCTCTAATGAATTTAAATTCTCTTTATTATCCCTGTGTGCAGTTATCAATTTGCTGTATAGTCGCACCATAACTAAATCAGCCTCTGCCAGCTCTTTAGTGGTGCAGATAACCAACTGGTCACGCGACAATCCATGCAAATCGCCACAGGTAAAGCTCGTTCTATAGATGACAACAGGCGCAGGCTTTGATGACAAACGTTGCGCTTCATTTTCATTTGCTTCTTCAATACGACGGGCAGCTACTACAACGTCATAGCGTTCTTGAATAAACGATATCTGCGACAAAAACACACTCGTCAACATTACCGTGCAAAGTAGCTGTGTAGGTATTGATATATCGTTAGAGATAGTGTCTAATTTCCCGAGCGAATCGACAAAACGCCTTGCATCAGCGTGTCCGCGTTCAGCCAACACATACAGATAACTTATTGCACCTTTATGATGCTGAGATGTTGCCTTTAGTAGCCATAGGAAAGCTCTATCGTAGTTTTTCTCAATGCGAAGACCATCTAAATAAAGCCTGCCAAATCTGTATTGTGCATCTACATTCCCCTCGTGTGCCTTAACGGAAAGTATAGCAGGACTTGAAAAAGAAAGGACGAAACCTGAAACAATCCGTCTGATAGTCTTGAAACTGAATACGATAAACCTAGCGAAAAATAGCTTGCAAAGCAGATAAGACAGAGCAAGACTGAGTGGCACTAGGATAAAGCGGATGTCTCCATCGCTCCCATACATTCGCTAGTTCTTGCCCTTTTTAATCACACCTGGCACTATTTTTATCCCAAGACATTTCTCTATCTGTGAAAGCGTCTGTTGCTTGCGCGCAGAAATCTTCCCGCTACCAGCCAGCACAGACGTGACCACGTAGTGAACATATTGCTTAGACACACCGAGCTTGTTGCCTATATCCTGATAAGAAAGTCCCTTATCATGCATAGCTTTCTTGACATCGGTAGGTGTCGTAGAACCTCTGTAATTATAATTGCCCCGCATATAACATACCTCTAGCTGTTTTGTGGCAAGTCTACATTAGTTTAATGCTTTTGTCAATACCTTTTCTTTCATCTGTAATTGCACAAGTTAAAATGCCCCTCATATATTTTTTATTAGGGGTATGTATTGTGGGAAGTTATGGCAAGATTAAAGGGGTAGAGGATGTGCTCAGTGGCAAGTTATCGTATGACGAAGTAGCT
>NZ_BAAIHG010000032.1:0-14469 GCF_054655775.1 Candidatus Termitispirillum reticulitermitis
TGACGCATGGTTTATACGCAACCCACTAGATAACCCCTCTATTGAATGTGATAATGCCTTCGCACTACTGCTGATACCTCCCTGCACCAACACAGCCGCCGTATTAGTATAAACACTAAATGACATAAACAAGCCTCCCTGCAACTACTAAACAAATAAAAAAAAGCTGATAGAATAGCCCTAAATATATACATAACATATATACATAAAGAACTTCCACCAGCCTGATTCCCTCATAGCTTAACTAAATTGTGCGTGAACTATAACACAAAAAGGGGAGGTTGTCAAGGAGAAAAGTTATGGGGCTGACATAGATAATTGACAAAAAGAGTCAATTATATTATGTTTGGAAGTGTGAAATTAAGGCATTGTAGGCTATCTAGTAGCCAAATAAAAAGTTTGCTTAACTTTTTTATATCAGGTGCTACAGCTAGAACTGCTGTTGAGCTTTCTGGTGTTAACAGAAATACAGCTATCAAGTTTTATGATAAGTTGCGTCAAATAATCTGTTACAACATTGAGAAAGACTCTCCGTTTTTGTGTGGCGAAATTGAGGTTGACGAGAGTTATAAAGACTAATACCTTGTTGCCTATTATATGGGGTAAAGTCAAACCTGATAGACCTGATAGTATCGTTTATAGTGATTATTATCGCAGTTATAATGCGTTAGATGTATCAGAGTTTAAGCATTATAGGATTAACCACAGCAAGGAGTTTGCGAGGGAACACAACCATATAAACGGGATAGAGAACTTTTGGAATCAGGCTAAGAGGCAGATATGGATTAGAGTGTATCATAAAGAGGCTGAAAAATAATTTTATCTATGTCAGCCTCTAATTTTAATATTATGTTATCATTTATTCGGGCGTCAACGTCTGTATCATTGAGTCCGAATTGGTAATGTTGACATGGTTAAAGGGATTAAGACGTATCCTTGCCTCAATGCTCTGGGTTATGTCCACTCACTTAGTTCACGTTTAGTTGCTCTCCACTCCCCGACTATCTCTGTCCCTATTGATTTGCAATAGCGACACAGCGGTATTGGGTTGCCTAAAAAGTCTAATATCTCTTGTATGTCTTTAGCTTTGTATATATCAATAGAGTCTGCACTGGTTACAGGCACATTTTGCTTAAAGTATTTATTGAAGTGGCGCATATTGAACACAAAGCTGCACGTTGACAGTCTGCCGTCGGACAGCCCTATACTACAGCAAGCCATACAACAGTTTTCGTAGCTTTTCTTCATATCTTGACTGCCCGTTAAATCAAGCGCAAACCTACGTGACACTTTCTCGCTGGTGCCACTAAAGTCAAAATATGTGAACTTATAGCCGAACTCGTCGGCACGTTTTTCAATCTTATCCCAATCAACTCCTGGGTATTTTGTTGGAGTCATTATAATATTATATTTCTTGCATGCTTCCCAAAACTCTGGTTTCTGTTGTAATAATAGCAAACCGTTAGTGATGATGTGGACATCGCTATCGGGGAATAGTTCACGGGCAACCTGCATAAACAGGATAATATTAGGGTGCAACAGCGGCTCGCCACCAACTAGATATATAATGCCTACATTGCCCTTGGTAAGCTCTGACAAACGTCTTAAATCTCTAGTAGTGATGTTTAAGTCAGCGAATTCCTCCTCTGCCAGCGGAGAGAAGTGGTTGCAACTAAAACAACCGAGATTGCAGTGCTCCGCAAGGTGTACGTCCACCGATTGCAGGGAGACGTTCCTCTGAAAATGCTTTTTCAGGTATGAGTTTATGCGGGCAAGCAACAACGAGAACCGCGTATTGCCCACGCCAAAGAAGTTGATAGCTTCCTTTGCTTTCTTTTCAATTGCTAGCCATAGCCTAGTTTTTAGTGATGTCTTCATAAGGCTACCATTCTAGCACTAGTGTGAGCAAAAAACAAGTAAAGGTTGACGAGCCTTTTTATGATACATTAGACTAGTATAAACAACTAGAATATTACCAGATTCAGCACTTCTGCTAATATTTTTTCAAATTTATTGATTTAGTGCTTGTTTTATCGGAAAAAACGTGTATAATCCAAATTTGAAGATATTGCTTGCGCCCATTGTCCCATATTGGTGTGTGGTCTAGGCTCGTCAGGTAAATCTCAAGTTATTTTTAGGAGTTTCTTTGTATGAAGAGGTTATTTGTAGGAAATCTTCCGTTCAAGACAACGGATGACAGTTTGGCAGCGTTTTTCGGTAGCATTGGTAAGGTGAGTTCTGCTAGGGTTATTTTTGACCGTGCGACTGGTCGCTCTAAGGGTTTCGGCTTTGTAGAGATGGATGACGACCTTGCCGTGCGTGCAGTTAATGAGTTGAACGATAAGGAGCTTGATGGTAGAAATGTTCGCGTCAGCGAAGCTCATGAAAGGGAACAAAGGTAATTAGCAATAACGACAGCCCCCGAAAGGGGGCTGTTTTTTTATGATTGTAACTTTTAAGTCTCCTTGAAGTCATACGCTGACTTGATTATGTCGGCAATTTCTATACTATCGCCCACAGACAGACGCCAATTCATTAGGAATTTTCCCTTCGTCATTGATTTGACGTTTATGCCCACCTATCGCCTTGGCGTTCCTCTTTTAGAATATCTCGCAAATCTAGTTTTTTTTGCTAATCAGATTTTTCTTAAAAAACCCCTTGACATATTTAGTAGTTATGGTATTTTATGGTATAGATTGCTATAAAATGGTATAAAATGGAATACAAATAGAAGACCAGCAGAGATACTAGTAGTGCAACACGCACACAATAATCTTTATAGCCACGAGGACGTGGAAAGGGTAGCGAGATGGGATTTAAGGGCGCAAGTATCCACACAATCAACGATAGCGGCAGACTTAGTGTTCCCGCTAAGGTGCGTGAGATTCTGCGCTCTGTATATGGTAGCGAAACACTTGTTCTTGCGATGTTAGGTCCGTTCATAGCGGCTTATCCCATTGCAGAGTGGGAAAAGTATGAGGCATCTCTATTGGCAAGTCCACCTAACAATCGTTCAGAGGCGACTGCCGTTCGCAAACTATATGCTAATCTTGAAGAAGTCGTTATTGATAAGCAAGGGCGCATACTCATTCCTCCCGCACTGCGCACGGGTGCTGGACTTACATCTGAATGTATCATAGTTGGTATGAATAGCCGTATTGAGATATGGGATAGAGTGCGTTGGAATGCTCAAATTACTGAAAATATAGACGGCACAAGCGGTATTGGCTCTAAATTTAACGAGCTAGTGTTATAGGCTATGCATATACCAGTGCTGAAACAGGAACTCATTTCGTATTTAGATGTCCGTCCGGACGGTTGCTATCTTGATTGCACTGGCGGTGGTGGCGGGCATGCGTCAGCTGTGCTTGAGAAACTTACAACAGGCGAACTAGTCATTATAGACAGGGACCCAGATGCTGTAGTTCGCTTAAAAGAACGCTTTAACGCGGACAGCAAGGTTACGATTATACACGGCAACTTTGCCGACACCAGAGAAATATTGGATGGACTAAATATTTCGGCGGTGGATGGTTTATATGCCGATTTTGGTGTGTCATCATTTCAATTGAATGATGTTTCGCGCGGTTTTTCATTTCGCATAGATGGGCGTATAGATATGCGTATGGATAATAGCACGGGGGAAAGCGCCCTAGATGTTGTGAATAAATATTCTGAAGAGCAGTTGCAGGAGATAATATTCCGCTATGGGGAGGAGCGATTTAACCACCGCATAGCGCGGGCAATTGTGAAACGTAGGGCACTTAAACCATTTGAACTGAGTGGCGACCTGGCTGGCGTGATTAAAGGGGCGATTCCCGCCAAGTTTCACAAACATAATATACACCCTGCAACACAGAGTTTTCAGGCATTGCGGATACATGTCAACGGAGAATTATCTGCCATTGAGATACTTTTAAGGCAGCTGGAAACGCTTATAAAATTTGGAGGCAAGGTGGTGTTTATATCGTTTCATTCTCTTGAGGACAGGCTTGTTAAGCAATACCTTGCGCGCTATGCGCAGGAGTGTGTTTGTCCTCCAGAATTTCCTAAATGTGTGTGTGGCAAGAGGTCAACCTTTAAGATTATTACAAAAAAGCCGATAAATGGCAGTAAGGAATATACATATAACCCGTTGGCTAGGAGCGCAAAGTTGCGGGCTGCGGAGAGAGTGTAGCGAGGGGGTATGCTATGAAAGAGTTTTGCCATAGATATTTTAAGCTAATCACATTTGCATTTGTGGTCATCTGTGCCTCGCTATTGCTAGCGACTAATATTGTGCGCGGGCAATGCACGTTTCGCGGGGTGGAGTTGTCGCAATTGGCAGATAAAATGGAGCTTAAGCGCATTGAATTTGAGGGGATAGAGGCTCGCCGCACTAAAATATTAAATAAAGAGGCTCTTTTGTCGCTGGCTGAGCAAAAAGGGTTTGTGCTTATGAATGAGAGGAATACCTTTGTCAAGTAATGCTTCTAGCAGTAGAGTGTCATTTAGACTATTCGGCATTTTAGCACTGCTATTTATGCTGACTATAGGCGTGCGTCTGTTATATTTGCAGGTTGTGCGTCACTCGTTCTATGCTGCGCTTGTCACTATGCAGTCGTCGACAAAAGAGGTTTTTAGCACTGACAGGGGCGTAATCTATGATTCAAACGGTAGCCCGTTAGTATCTAATAGAAAGGTTGCCTCGCTATATACGTTTGGCAGGAACATTGATGAACCAGATGCTCTATTTGCAGCGTTAAAAGCTAATGGGATTACATTGAGCGAGCGCACTCAGAATCTAATTCGTGAAAAGGGCGGTTTTGTGTGGCTTGTCCGTCATATTGAGGTATCTCAGGCGGAGGCGTTAAAACGTGCCATACCTAATATCGGCTATAGACTAGAGGACTCCCGATTCTACCCTGAGGGTGGGGCGATGTCGGGCATATTAGGTATTACTGGCGTTGACAATCAGGGGCTTGAAGGGCTTGAATACTATGCCAATAAGTTATTGATGGGACATGCCGTGCCTGTCAGTGCCAAGATGGATTCGCGTGGCAAGTTGATATTGTATGATGATGTAGTTATAAACACTATGCCTGACAGTGCTATTTATCTGACGGTAGATATACAGTTGCAAGCTATAGCAGATAGGATATTAAGGAGAGATTTAGCGCAATTTAGTGCGCGGCGCGCAATAGCAGTGGCTATGGAAACTGATACGGGCAACATCGTTTTTGCCGCTTATGCTGCAAGTGATAAGCAGGAGAACGACCTTATAGCGCATAAAAATTACGTTACGTCTTATCTATTTGAGCCCGGTTCAATATATAAGGCTGTGACCTTTGCACACCTAATAGAATCAGGCTTATATAATGCTAATAGCAGGCTGGACGTCTCACGCGGGGTGGAGCTGCACGGACATACTATTAAAGACGTTGTCCCACATGGGATGCTTACGCATAAAGAGGTTTTTACAAAGTCCAGTAATATTGGCACCGTAAATCTTGCCAGACGTAGCAATAGGGATAGTTTTTATAAATTTATGAAAAAATCAGGTTTCGGCTCTAAGATAGGTGTTGCTGGCATGGCGGAGGAATCAGGCATTCTGCGTGCACCTATTAAATGGTCGGGGTTATCGCAGGCAAGTATTTCTATCGGGCAGGAGCTTTACGTCACACCCCTGCAAATGTTGCGTTACTATGCGGCAATAGCTAACGGCGGTATAGCTCCGCGCCCAACTATTATTGGGCACTATAACATAAGTGGCAATGATTATGTGTTTGAGCGTAATGATGAACGCATAATGAAAGAAACTACCGCTAACACTCTGCTAGATATGCTAATTGCGACAGTGCAAAACGGAACAGGCAGGAAAGCACGTTCTACAGCGGTTTCTATTGGCGGAAAGACTGGCACAGGGCAGATATTCAATAAAAAGACTGGTTCATATTCGCAGAGTGATTATACTGCGACTTTTGCGGGTGTATTTCCTGCTGATAAGCCTAAATTTGCTATGCTTGTGATTTATGAAGCACCTAAAGCATCAATATTTGGTGGCGATACAGGGACGATGACGTTCAAATCGCTGGCAGAGCAGGTGACATTCTTCTACAACGCAGGCGGAGTGCGCGGGGGTATCTATGCAAGTAAATAATCTGATAGCTGGCGTAGATGTGCTATATGCAAATAATGAGCTACTTGCCAGAGACGTTACGTCCATTAGTGCAGATAGCAAAAATATAACGAAAGACGCATCAAAAACTTTGTTCTTTGCTTACAAAGGTGCTAGTTTTGATTCACACATGCTGGTTGAAAAACTCTATAAAGATGACTTAATAATAGGTGCAATTTCTGAGCGAGAGTTGTCTGTCCCGCATATTTTGGTTAAGGATGGCAGGCGGGCGTTCGCTGTAGCTAGTGCAAATTGGTTCAACAGACCTGATAAAGCGTTGAAACTAGTTGCTATAACAGGAACTAATGGCAAAACAACTACTACGTGGCTGGTGGAAGCCATCCTTGAACGAGCAGGATTGAAACCTGTGCGTATAGGCACTACGGGTGTTCACTTAGACGGCAAGAGCTATGAGATTGACAACACAACCCCATCCTCTTATGACTTCTGTCGCTATCTGGCAATGGGTGTGGAGAGCGGGGCGAAAGCTGCGGTGGCTGAGCTGTCTTCTCACGCGCTGGCTCAAGATAGGCTTGCGGGATTGCACTTTGATGTAGCTACGTTTACCAATTTAACGGGCGACCATTTAGACTATCATAAGGAGATTGAGAGCTATTATCGGGCTAAAAAGCGATTGTTTGACGATGCTTATTCGCGCATTAAGGTAATAAATATAAACAATGATTATGGCAAACGTTTATATAGCGAAGTTGAGGGTGTTAAGTTCAGTTATGGAATGAATGAGGGCGATTTATACGCTACAAACTATGAAACTACGCTGACTGGCATAAATGCGGAGCTGTCATATAAGGACAATCTATACGAGGTTCACTCCCCATTGGTGGGTGAGTATAACTTAGAGAATGTGTTAGCCGCCACCGCATCCACTCTGGTATTGGGCATAGATATCAAGACTATAGTAGAAGCCATAAGTTCGGTTGGCAATATTACTGGTAGGTTGGAACGTTACGTAGGTGGCGGAGTGAGTGTCTTTGTTGACTATGCCCATACTGATGATGCCTTAAAAAACGTGTTATCTGCTTTGCAAAAGCTAAAAACTGGCAGACTCATTGTTGTATTTGGTGCTGGCGGAGATAGAGACAAGACAAAACGTCCGCGTATGGGGCGTGCGGTTCAGGAATATTCCGATTTATCAGTGGTGACAAGCGACAATCCGCGCACTGAGGAGCCAAATAGCATAATAGAGGAGATATTGGCTGGTATGAGGCGAGATAGCAGTATACACGTTGAAGTTGACCGTGAAAAAGCTATTAAATATGCGATTGAAACAGCTAAAAGTGGCGATATTGTCGTGGTAGCGGGCAAGGGGCATGAGGATTACCAGATTATAGGCAAGACGAAATATCATTTTAGCGATAAAGAGGTTGTCCAAAGGTATTTATGCGAACTAAAGAACTCTTAAACTGCTTTGAAGTAGGGGCACTGTCCAGTAGCATAGTTGCTGATGTGCAGGTGTCAGGTGCAGAGCTAGATACTCGCAAGCTAGAGTGTGGCAACATATTCTTTGCTTGCAATGGTGAACAGGTGGACGGCAACGCTTACGCGCAGAGTGCGTTAACGCAAGGTGCCTCAGTTGCGGTGATGGACAATAAGAAGTTTTATGAGAATGTGATTGGCAATAAAATATTAGTGCGTGATAGCAAACAGGCTGTTATTGCTCTCGGCAAACAGCGGTTGGCTGCTCTAAAGGCAAAGAAAATTGCCATTACTGGTAGCTACGGCAAGACCACTACTAAAGATATATTGAAAGGTGTTGCAGGGCTTAAATATAAGGTGCAGTCGGCACAGGGCAATCACAACAATTTGCTTGGAGTGTTGCTCACCGCTTGCGGTATAGAAGATGAAACAGAGATATTGATATTTGAGCTAGGCTCAAATGCTATGGGAGAGATAGAAGAGCTGTCGCAACTAGTCTGTCCCAATATAGTTATTATAACGGGCGTAGGCTATGCGCATGTGGGCAATTTCGGTAGCATTGCCAACACTAAACGTGAAAAGCTATCCATAGTAAACGGTTTGTCGGGACACGCAGACGATAGTGATTATGGAGTTGTAATAGCGCGTGATACGCTTGCTGATGACATATTGGAGCTTGCAGGCAAGCGCGGCTTTAAGGCTATATTTTATGGAGCTACTGACAAGGCTGACTATCAGCTCGCAGGTTATAAGTTTGATGGTAATTGGTTGCATTTTAGTATTAAAACGGATAAAGGGGAGTTGAAGGCGCGAATTCCATACCCCTATCCGCATATAGCGGAGGATTATTTAGCTGGATTTGCTTTGGCGGGGTTGTTGAATATTCCTTATAAGGATGTGGTTAAGCTGGTGGCAGAATATATTGCTGTAGATGGGCGTGGAGATATTCTATTCACAAATAACCGCAAGCTAACAGTGATAAACGACACCTATAATGCGAGCTTAGAGGCTGTAATAGCTGCTATTAAGAGTTTAGCACTGCGAACTGAGGCTAAAAAGTATGCGTTACTAGGCGAGATAGGTGAGATAAATGGCTATGAAGCCGATATTTATGGGGCGTTGTTAGATGAGGCGGCGAAACAGCCGAATATTAACTTTATATTCAGTGGACTTCACTACAAGGGGTATAAACAAGCTACTAATATCCGAATAGTAACGGGCGAAAAAGCCACTAAAGATGCTCTTGCTGACGTAAAGAGCGGGGTGATTTTAATAAAAGCATCTCACAGCAAGGGGTTTGACAGGTATGTTAAATATTTAGCAGAGGATAGAATTTAATATGTTATATAATCTTTTATATCCGCTTACGGAGTATATGTCTGCATTTAACGTGTTTAGGTATATTACGTTTAGGACGGCTTATGCGATGGTGACAGCGATGCTTTTAGTGCTTATGAGTGGCTCTTACTTCACAGTTAAGCTAAAGAAATGGCGGTTTTCGCAGCTCACGAAAGGTTTTGAGCCTGCTCGCCATAAGAACAAAGAGGGCACTCCCACTATGGGCGGGCTTATCATTATGTTTGCTACGACAGCCTCAACGCTTTTGTGGGCTGATTTAAGCAATAGATACGTGTGGATTGCACTGTTCGTATTCGCAAGTTTTGCGATAATCGGCTTTGCTGATGACTATAAAAAGACTGTTAAACACTATCCTAAAGGGATTCATAGCAGAACAAAGTTCTTTTGGCAGTCGCTTGTGGCAGTTGTAGCAATCGGATTGCTGATGCTGACCAACAAGTCGCCAGACAAAATGCTTTTAATGCTCCCATTTGTAAAAGGATTGGCACTTAATCTAGGCTATATGTACCCGTTATTTGCTTGGTTTATCGTAGTCGGGACGTCTAATGCGGTGAACTTGACTGACGGACTGGATGGTTTAGCTATAATGCCCGCTGTAATTGCCTTTGGTGCTTATGCCATATTTGCATATATCGCCAGCAATACTATCTGGACTAGCTATTTATCAGTATTTTACGTGCGCGAGGCTAGTGAACTTCCCGTGTTCTGTGCTTCAATGGTGGGGGCGGGGCTGGGCTTTTTATGGTTTAATTCATACCCCGCGTCAATATTTATGGGAGACGTGGGCAGTCTATCAATAGGTGGCGCACTAGGAGCGGTAGCAGTAATGGTAAAGCAGGAGTTCTTGTTATTGATAGTAGGTGGCTTATTTGTAGCGGAAACGGTTTCTGTAATATTACAGGTGGGGTATTTTAAGCTGACGCATGGCAAGCGAATATTTTTGATGTCGCCACTTCACCATCATTTTGAGCTGAAAGGGTGGAGCGAACCTAAAATCATAGTCCGTTTTTGGATAATATCGCTAATCCTCACTATTGTGGCGGTTAGCACGTTGAAACTGAGGTAGATATGGGTAAAGATGCGGCTATTATCGGATTGGGCAAGAGCGGGCTAGCGGCTAAAAGGCTGTTAGAGCTTGATGGCTACGCGCCCATAGACATCTATGACGATAATAGAGCTATTATGGGTGCGCACCCTATTGCCAACTATAAAGACGACTATGAGATAACGGTCGTTAGTCCGGGAGTGAATCCGAAACAGATAAAAGTGCCTATCAGCAATCGTTCCAGCGAACTGGAGCTTGCATATAAATATAAAAAATCTAATGCTAAAATCTTGGGAGTTACTGGCACTAACGGCAAGTCAACCGTTTGCCATTTAACAACGCAGATTCTTAATGCTATGGGTAAGAGTGCCATATCGGTGGGCAACTTTGGTTATCCGTTTGCAGATGCTGTGCTTGATAAGCCTGCTGATTATTACGTGTTAGAACTGTCCAGTTTTCAGATAGAACTTCTTCGGAAAGGGCAGTTCAGCCTAGACGGACTGGTGTTCACTAATTTAACGGAAGACCATTTAGATAGATATGGTTCCTACGAATGCTATGCTAATGCAAAGTTCGGCGTGTTTGACTTTTTAGCTAAAGATTCTATGCTGGCTATCCCAGATAATCGGAAGATTAAGGAAATGGCAGATGCAGCAGGTATCACAAATAGGTTAGTAGTGGATATTAGTAGTTTATATGTATATAAGGGAAGTGATGTTAAAGCTCTAAACTTTGGAACTTTTAGTTTGGATTTAGCAAAATACAGGCTAGTTGGCTTGCATAATGCGGAAAATCTTGCTTTTTCCTTAGTGCTGATTGCCAGCGTGACATCGTTGGTGGGAGATGTGACTGAACTGATAAATGTAAAGGAGCTTACAGGTTTGCCTCACAGGTTGGAGCTTGTGCGGCAACGTAATGAGGTCAGCTGGATAAACGATTCTAAGTCAACGACTGTTGAATCAACGTCTAAAGCTATATCTAGTTGCCATAACTCAACACTCTTGTTGCTTGGCGGCAAGGACAAACAACTGAATTATGGGGAGCTTGCGGGGGATATAGAGCCTTCAAGTGTCAAGCTTGTAATTGTATTCGGCGAAGCACGGGAGGCTATAGCAGAGCACTTAAAGGGTGGCGGGTTGAAAAAGCCATTGTTCGTGGTTAATAAGCTGAAAGATGCTGTTAGTCTTGCGGCGCAGAAGGCTCAAAAGGGCTGGAACGTTCTGTTGTCGCCTGCTTGCTCCAGCTATGATGAGTTCAAGAACTTTGAGGAGCGCGGGGTGCGCTTTGCTCAGTATATAGACGGGTTGAGTGCTATATGATTACATTGAGAGATTCGCGACTGCAGTTACTCGTGCTGATGCTATTTTTAACGCTGGTGGGCTTTATGTTTGTCTATTCGGCTGGCTCACTTCAAGCGGTGCGGCTTGGCAGGAGCGATATGTACTTCTTGTTCAAGCAACTAGTGAG
The DNA here is from genome assembly GCF_054655775.1 of Candidatus Termitispirillum reticulitermitis. Classification (NCBI taxonomy): domain Bacteria; kingdom Pseudomonadati; phylum Deferribacterota; class Deferribacteres; order Deferribacterales; family Termitispirillaceae (SeqCode); genus Termitispirillum (SeqCode); species Candidatus Termitispirillum reticulitermitis. Next base: position 11,466 of record NZ_BAAIHG010000032.1, read on the forward strand.
CTTTGGCATTGGAACAATGCTGCTAATGTTAGCTTATAAGCTCCCGTTAGAGTTGTATAGGCGGCTAGTTGTGCTACTATACTTTATCACGATGTTGCTACTTATAGCGGTTTTTACGCAGAAGGCATTGAACGGGGCGCATAGGTGGCTTAATTTGCCGATATTCTCGTTTCAGCCATCTGAATTGGCAAAATTCACAACGATAGTGTATTTGGCACACTATCTTGATAAAAAGCGAGAATCTCTCAATCTGTTCAAGAAAGGTTTTTTGCCAGCGTCAATAATGATAGGTTTTTTGGCGGCATTGATACTGATAGAACCTGACTTCGGCACTACATTTCTCATCATGATAGTTGCTTTTACGATGTTTTTGGTGGGTGGCATCAGTAAGAAACATATATTTGCTGTTATGGCATTTTTACTGCCAATATTTCTTACCAGTTTATTCTTTGGCTATCGGCGCGGGCGTCTATTGATGTTTTTAGACCCGTGGGCAGATAGATTCGGCGTAGGCTATCAGTTGGTGCAGTCGCTGGCGGCGGTGGGCAGTGGTGGCATTATTGGCAAAGGGATAGGTAATTCTACACAGAAGCTATTCTTCCTTCCAGAGGCGCATACGGACTTTATATATGCGATTGTGGCTGAGGAGTGGGGTTTTATAGGTGCGTTTATTATAGTGCTTGCCGTAGTAATGTTCTTTCGCATAGCTATCAAGAGTGCGTTAGCACATAGCTCACGGTATAAAAAACTGCTTATGGTGGGAGCTAGTTGTCTATTATTCTACCAAAGCATAATAAATATAATGGTAGTGCTCGGATTGTTGCCTACTAAGGGTATTACCCTGCCTTTTGTAAGCTATGGGGGCAGTGCGATGATAGCGAGCATGTTTTTAGTAGGGGTTCTTCTACGTGGCATGGAGGAGCTTGAATGAAAGTTGTAATAGCTGCTGGTGGCACCGGCGGACATCTATATCCCGGAATAGCTGTAGCTGAGGAGTTGAAAAAGCGCGACATAGAAACGCTGTTCTTAGTGTCTGATAGGGGAATAGAGCGAGACGTGCTCCGTCCACTAGGATATGAACTGGTGGAGCAGCATGTTAGCGGTTTTAAGGGTGTGAGCTTTTTTAACAAAATTAAGGCTCTTGCAAAGTTGGCGGGTGCTATAACTAATACTGAAAAACATCTAACGCGCAACGATAAGGTGCTGTTATTAGGCGGGTTTGTGTCTGCTCCCGTAGCGGTAGCGGCGATATTAAAAGGCGTAGACGTCTATATACATGAGCAAAATAGCATAATGGGCTTTGCTAATAAATTTTTAAGTTCTGTGGCTAAAAAGGTGCTCCTTTCATACCCTAATACTAAAGGGGCGCCTGCTCGTGCAGTATTGGTGGGCAACCCTGTTCGGGCAAGTCTTATGAATGGTGCGGTTAAGGAAAATGATGGCAAAAACATATTAGTGTTAGGCGGTTCAGGCGGTAGCAGGATTGTCAATAAGACATTCGCTGATGTTGCGGATAGATTATTGGGTGCGGGCTACAAGATTCGTCACCAGACGGGGAAGAAGCTATTTGATGAGACGGTGGAGGCATATAAAAATGCTGATGTGGATATAACTAGGCTTGAAGTCCTGCCATATATAGACGATATGGCACAGGCTTACGAGTGGGCAGATGTTGTTGTTGGACGTTCAGGTTCAGGGGTTGTCTTTGAGGTAAGCTACGCTAGGCGACCAGCACTCTATATCCCATTCGCACAGGCTACAGATAACCACCAATACTATAATGCGCGTTGGGCGGAAGAGCATAAATACGCTACAATATTACAGGAGCGAGATGTCAATCCTAATAGCTTGTTTGATAGGCTAATAGGGGTTTTTAGGGATATTAAAGACTATAAGCTGGCATTAGAGGGGACAAGGAGCATGAACTCTGTCACCGATATTTTAGCGAATATGGAGATAGAATAGATTTATGGATAAGAACGTTTTAGGGTTTTTACGGCGTGTTCACTTTGTAGGGATAGGTGGCATCGGTATGAGCGGCATTGCAGAGGTGCTACACGATATGGGATTCATCGTGAGCGGTTCTGACCTTGTGGCTAATAGCAATGTTGAGCGTTTGCGCGGTATGGGCATAACCATTCATATAGGTCACAAACAGGAGAATGTCGCTAATGCTGAAGTGGCAATATATTCATCAGCGGTGACCCCCGACAACCCAGAATTGCTCTATGCTAGAGATAACTATATACCGGTGATATCGCGCGGAGAAATGCTAGCTGAGCTTATGCGAATGTATTTCGCCGTAGCAGTAGCGGGGAGTCACGGCAAAACTACCACTACGTCAATGATTTCTGAGATAGTTATAGCTGATGGGCAATATGACCCTACAACCATAATAGGTGGCAGGCTTAATAGAACTGGTAGCAATGCTAGACTTGGCAAACATAGTATTATGATAGCTGAGTCTGACGAGAGCGACCGTTCGTTTTTGATGTTACAACCCTCAATAGCCGTTGTAACTAATATTGACAGGGAGCATATGGAGAGCTATAGAGATTTCGGCGATGTAAAGCGCAGTTTCGCCGAGTTTGCTAATAAAGTGCCGTTCTATGGGGTGGCTGTGCTCTGTATAGATGACCCAAATGTAGTGGATGTAGTGCCTATGCTGGGAAAGCGATTTATTACCTACGGGGTAAAGGCAAAGGCAGATGTGCGCGGGCTGAATATCAAGAAAGAGGGTTTTTCTGTCAGCTTTGATGTAGAACAGAGGGGCAAACCGTTAGGGCGCGTGTGTATCAATCAGCCGGGCGACCATATTGTGTTAGACGGACTTGCTGCTATTGCGGTGGCACTTGAGATGCGTATAGAGTTCCAGCATATAGCGGATGCGTTGGAGAAGTTTGAGGGGGTGCAGCGCCGTCTATCTGTCCGCTATAAAAGCGATGATTTGATAGTGTTAGACGACTATGGACACCATCCGACTGAAATAAGGGCTACCTTAAAG
>NZ_BAAIHG010000033.1:0-14367 GCF_054655775.1 Candidatus Termitispirillum reticulitermitis
AAGAAGTATCCGATATTGCCGCGCAGTATATCAGCACGACATTGAAAGATAAAATCGCAAAGGTTCTGGACGGGGGTGTGAAAATCTATACCTACGAAGAATATGCAAAGGTCAATCCAAATTACGAGCCGAAATTCATTGACAACAAATCCCTGCATATTATTTATCCAAAGGTCGCGAATGATGTTTATCTGCGGTCGGATATTTTTCTTGAAATCGGGATACTCTCGGCGCTGACGCCGAACGAGCCGAAAGAGATTTTGCCGTATGTAGCGAAAGCCTATCCGCACCTTGGTATCGCGCCGGCGTTCGTGCCGACGATAAAAGCCAAGCGCACATTTTGGGACAAGGTGACGATTCTGCATCGCGAGCATTACCGCCCCGCGACAAAGCGCGATAAAGAAAACGGCGCGGAAATCCCCAGTCATACGCCGGAGCGGTATTCGCGGCATTACTATGATTTGTATCAAATGGGGCATTCGGCGATAAAAGCCGACGCGCTGGCGGATTTTGATTTATTGCAAGAAGTTATAGAACATAAAAATCAGTTCTATCCCTTCGGCTGGGGGCATACATTTGACGAATGCGCCGCCGGGGAACTGCGTCTGTCGCCAAATGAAAATAATAGGGATTTGCTTGCGCGGGATTACAAGGCAATGCAAAGTATGATTTTCGGCGACACGCCGGAATGGTCGGATATACTGGCATTCTTGGGCGAACTTGAAACCGAGATAAATAAGAAAGGCAGAAAAAATAGCAAAAAATGATGGTTCAACAACTGATGGTGTCGGCATAAAGACTGCTATACTTAAACAGGACGAGTATAGAGAGTTTAACTTGCTCTAAACCCTACTATTTTTTAGCGCAGAGCCAGCTCATTTTGCCTATAAAGGGCACTTGTTCTGTGTAGCCGCGTTGGTGCATAGTTTCTAGGATAGATTTCAGCTCCTGCTCATAGCCCAACTGGGGCGTCCCAGGTGAGTAGTAGATTATGACGTTGTCATCGTTCCTTACGTGTTCTAATGCACGTTCAAATGCGGCGATATCGTTAGGTTTCAGAGCTATAGATTCCCGCAGGTTCATCATAGTGGTTATATGCAGGGAGTATGGGGAATATATGCTAATAACAGGCGTATTTCTGTAAGGTTCGGCAATCTTGGCGTAATTATGACGTGGCTGGTAGTATGCTGTTGTTTGAGCTTTTACTCTATGCTCAAAACCCGCAAACGACATCAGCAGTAGCACGCCAGCAATCAGTCTATGACGTAGTGCTGTGTCGGTAATCACCTTACTAACAAGTTCATTTATAAGTAGCGTAAATAGCAAAATGAGCGGTGGAGCTATGGATAATGATTGAACGTAGGACAAGTCAACAAATAACGTGTGCATACGAAAAGGGAGCATAAACCCGAGCAGTGCTAGTGCTATTGAGGCACATAGCGGTAAGGTGCCTCTTTGCAGTGCCCCTCTTGTGCTGTCGCAACTAAGCTCAAAACGGTTTGGATAAACATATAATTTGTAGTTCTTGTAATACAGAATACCCATAACAACAATGACAAAAATACACCACCTTGCCACCCCGCCAAATAGATAGTCCAAAGATTTCATCATCAGCTCAATGTAAGCCACTATATTGAAATATGATAGTATGCTCTTACCGCTATCACTACCACTGCCACTTGCTGTTGATAGATAATCTCTAATAAGAGAGCTACCGTCTAAAATAACTAGATACATAAAGAACCCAACCAGTAAGGCAACTAGGCATTTAGCAAAAGTAGCGAAACGTTTGTCTTTAAGTAGTTTTATTGCAGGCACAATTGATATAGCCGCAAGCCATGTCCCCAGAAAGTTATGCGCATCAATGCCCAGAAATGCCGATAACGCAAGCAACACATAAACTTTCTTTGTTATTTTCGGCTGAGTTAATATCTCCAGCACTAAATATATTGACAGCATACAGAAGAAAGGTGCTAGCGTGTATGAACGGGCAAATATAGGCGAATAGAGACCTGCCGCACTGAAGCCATAAAACACAACGGGTAGCAGGGCTAGCCTGCCCCGCATAAAGTGCCTAGATACGAGATATAGGAGAATACAAATGCCCACGTAATAAGGGATATTTAGCAGCACCCCGAACCAATAGCTAAATGTGTTCGGGAATAACAAATAAACTAAATGCAGTTGTGTAACGTGTGATGACGAGTGATAGCTACCATCACGCTTGAGTTTGTCCTCAGGTTGAGCAGTGACAGCGTTAAAAAGCTCCTGTGATGAGTGCCAAACATTATCAGTAAGTTCATCTATGCTAGCATTAGCCATTAAAATACTAGGAACTTCTTCTCCTATTCCATACTTAGCTTGGTCTCTATAGTAGGCTAGAACAAGTAGCTGAGTCGCAATTATTATGATAAGCAAAGCCCAATTTCTAGCAAAGAGCCAGCTATGCAGTCCCCTATAAAAACAACACCAAGATATAAATAGCGCAAAGATTGAAAGCACAATAAATGGAGTGATAAACTTGTCAGGCAGTGCAGGGTATTTGCTCAAATATACCCGTTCAAGTTCCATTGATAAGCCTATATTAGCATTCATTCTTATTGTCAGCTGTTCGGGGACACCGCCCCTTATTGCCCTAGACGAATTAAAGCCGTCTTTTAGTGGGGGAAATCTCCTTTCGGCAAGTTTCCCGCTCATATCAGCAAATGGCATTTCCACCCATACATTCCTATGCCAGCCATTAGTATCATTTAGCCTAGAGACCACTAGTGACACTACTTCGTAATCTTTTGACGCTCTATTACCTAAATCAACCCTTATATTTGCAAACTCGGATATATCACTACGAATAACATTCCTGTCAACGCCAACTATGCTGAAATTGTCTAGGTTCTTATATAGTTCTTGCTGCGATATTTCTAGGTGTTTCTGCCATTTTAAGGGCACTGCATCTGTTCTGCCTACATAGACGAACGATAGGAGCGCATAAACACAAGCAACAGCCACTAACGTTGTGAGGACAAAAAATAGATGCTTGAATCTATAAAACAGGCTATTGACGTTAAAACTATACACTGGCGGCTACCTTCGCAGAGATAACCGCCCAAACCCCTTGCAAACATTGGCTATGCGTGGGGGGGGGGGGATAGAAATCAATATATATAGTGTTCACAGCAATCATATACGATTATTATAAAATGGATTTCACAAAAAAACAAGAGGCGTTAGATAGAGTAATAGCGAAGATAAATACAACACCAATGAAGTGCCTAAAATATAAGACACCTCGTGAGGTTTTTGACCGCTTAAATGAATCCTCATAGTCTTTTATACCAGTCTCAAACGCTTCAAAACAGTCAATTTTATCAAACTGAACTATACAACATTAACTATTTACAGGACACTCATCACAGAGCGTTTTTTTAGCGGTGCAAAGCTCACGTCCTAGCATTATTACTTGGTGTGAGTAGTCGCGCCAACGTTCACGCGGAACTAGCTTTTCAAGCAAGTGTTCTATGATTTCAGGCTCTTCTGTCGCTACAAACCCAAGTTTATTTGATATGCGTATAACGTGCGTATCAACCACCATTGAGGGGATGTTAAACGCATTCGCCCGCACTACGTTAGCTGTCTTGCGCCCTACCCCCGGCAAGGATGTCAACTCGTCCATATTTTGCGGGATTTCGCCGTTGTAAATATTCACAACAGCTTGTGCCATACCTATTAAGTTTTTCGCCTTATGCTTAAAGAAACCTGTTGAATGTATTAGCACTTCAACGTCTGCTAGCGTTGCTTTTGCTAGTTTATTTGGGGTGGGATATTTCTTGAATAGTGCAGGCGTTACTTTGTTGACCTGTTTATCGGTGCATTGTGCGCTAAGTATGGTTGCAACTATTAGTTCGTAAGGATTATCGTGAACTAGGGCGCATTTTGGTTCGGGATAGCGTGCAGACAGCACATCAATAAAGTGCTTCATTCTGTTGACTTTACTCTTATAGAGTTTTACAGCGGGGCATTGAATTGTCATTTGAGCGTCTCCGCAATTTTAGTAAATATTCCTAATGAAGCCAGATTTAGGTTCACGTTCGTCTTGAGCGTCTGCACCATAGTTTCTAGGTAGCTAACGAGCGACACGTAGCGCACATCAAGGGTGCTCTTATATCGGCTCATATAACATGGCAGTAGCACCGCCAATACATCAGCAAGCTTATCTAGGCTATCGGCAGAGAATATAGACTTTGCCAGCCCCTCAATACTGTTGGTATCAATAGATGCTTTTAATCCTGTAAAATCAAGCTGTCTTAGTAGCTGTATGCGTGATACTGAGCCGCCAGCATAGTCTAATAATACTTCATTAACATTTATTTTAACTTTCCTGAGCACCATTAAAAGAGTGTTCTTGTCCAGCGGTTCAAAATCTAAATTTAGGCAACGTGAGCGTATAGTGGGAAGCAACCTGTCGGGTTGCGATGATACCAGCATGAATAGCGTCTCGCCACTAGGCTCTTCAAGCGTTTTTAGGAATGCGTTTGCCGCCTCCACCCCCATATCATGTGCATTGTCTAATACGACTACGCGCCAATCATTACCATAAGACGAAACTGACAAATCTCCTATTATATCGCGTATACTCTCAATCCTTAGGTCGTCTGGCTCATCAAGCAGGTATAGGTCGGGACAGAAACGCAACTTTTTACCCTTATTCTCCCCTTTTTTGTCAGCCTCCCGCTCCACTCGCCGAGTATCGCTCTCCTGTTGGTCGCGCAAGACTAGCTTGCACATTGGACAATCGCAAGGTTCAAAAAACTTGCCATCAGAGCACAAAAGCCCCCTAGCAAGCTCCATAGCAAAGGTTCTCTTGCCAATGCCATCTATCCCGCTGAATATGTATGCGTGCGACAGCCTGCCAGTTGTGGCTAATCGCTTAAACATAGCCTGCTGTTTAGTATGCCCTAAAATCATCCGAACAACCCATCCACACATCTTTTAATGGCGTTAAAAACATCGTCTTCGTTGCCAGAAGCATCTAGGACTACAGCATTATATTTTTTTGCATAGTCCATAAAACCCGCCCTTACCCGCTCAAAAAATGCTTTGCTCTCAGACTCAAACCGCCCCTCTGAAACGCTACTACCTATATTATTTAGCCTAGCTAGGCTGCGTTTTATTGATACGTCAACTGGTAAATCAAGGATAATAGTTATATCAGGAAAGAGCGTTACGGTGTTTTTTGTAATATACTCCAACATTTCAGGCTTTTCAAAGCCACGTCCATATATTTGGTATGCTATGGTAGAGGATAGAAATCTATCGCAGAGGACAACTTGTCCTGCTCCCAGCGCATCAGCAATTTTGCGCTGGTGTTCGGCTCTATCGGCACAAAATAATAGTAGTTCGGTAGTCGGGGAAATATCAGAGTGCTTGTCTAACAATATTGAGCGTATGGCTACCCCTGCGGGAGTGCCACCCGGCTCTCTAGTGAGGCAAACGTCACACCCACTAGCCACCAGATAATCTGCCAGCCGCTTAAGCTGTGTAGTTTTGCCTGTGCCGTCAATGCCGTCAATGGATATGAACATTGCGTAATGATAGCATATTTGTAAAGGTTGACAACATTAAAAAAATGAATTAGAACCTATTATTAGGGAGGCATTATGCCAACACGGGATGAAAGCATTGCTATTATGGCGGACACATTTAAGATATTGGGCGATAACACACGTCTAAAGATTATGCTTGCCTGCTGTAAGGACGAGATGTCCGTCAGTGATATAGCTGAAAATATCGGTGCATCACCCTCGCTTGTCAGCCACCACCTGCGTCTTATGAAAGCATACCGCCTGATAGCGGGGCGCAGCGAGGGCAAACGCGTGTTCTACGGAGCAGACGACGACCATATTAAAGGGATAATAAGCGATATGCTAAACCACGTGGAGGAAGAATAGGCTACCATTAGGTTTTGGGAGAACAAGGCGGAGGCGAGCTAGCGTTCGCAAATAGATTGCCCGTTAATGCTTTTCTTTAAGCTTGCGTCCATTGCTATTGCCCTACTCACATCAGCTAAACACTCGGCACGTCTATTCCCTCTACGGAATAGCTGTGCCCGCGCAACGTACATCTCCGCCATATAACTAGACTCGTTAAAGTTGGCAAAAAATAGGTTAATCGCCCTAACTAGCTCATTCCAATCTTTATTAGCTAATAGCTGTCGCACTATCTCATAGAGCAACTTATCTTTCTGAGAAAAAGAGATGTCACTATTTTCTAATGTTCTAAGGGTTGCCAACATCCGCTCGTTCCGCTCCTTAGCGTCTTTTGCTATCGCAATCTGCCCATATAGCGCAATATAGCGGGTGGTGGCATTATCCTGCAGCCGTTCAAACATCTGCTTTGCCCCTTCGTTGTTGCCAGACATCGCTAAAATATTCGCCATTAGCAATACATTCTCACTTGTCTGTTTGCTGGCGTCCAGCACTTCTAATGCTTGCTTGTAGTGTCCACCATCTGCCAGCGTAAGAACTGTTTCATAGAGCACTCGTTCATTACCATTAAAAGTTCCTAACCTTTCAATAGCAGTGCTGACATCTTTCTCTTTTATAGAAATCAGTATCTGTAGCCTCTCTTTATCAATGCTAGCACCCTTTAATTTGGCAAGTTCATCCTTTGCCAGCTGATATTTGCGCTGGTTGTAGTGAACAGCTGCGCGTATAAGCCAAGCTGCATCAGTTTTTGAATTGCCCGTAGTCTTGCTCGCAAGCTCATAATCCCTATTTGCTAGATAGAGCCTTGACCGCAACTCGGCACAATAATATTTTTTGCACCCGTCTATCAGCTGTAGGGCGTTCTCATTAGAACCGTTCACATAGCGCGTCTCTGCAAGTGCATACCTAGCAAGCATTATTAAATCTCTATCGGTGGAATTGTTTGCCAAAACTGCCAACGATTGTTGCGATTTATTATCACCCGCATACAATGAGGCAATCCCGCCATACAGAGTATCGTCAACTTTATTAAACAGCTTGCTAGCATTGTCATAGTCGCCTAAATACAATAATGAAAAGGCTTTATATACACGTTGATAGCGGACAAGATTTTTATTGTTTGATATGAGCCGCTCCATAACGCGCTCATCAAGCACTGGGAAACAGGACAGCACATAGAAATTTAGCAGCTCCAACTGCTTTTCCTCACTAAGGCTACCACCAAGCCGCTTATATTCTCCGTTAACTATATAGTATTTATTCTGAACAAATCGTTTGTCCTCATTATTTTTTATCCGCTCTATTAGTGGTTTAGCTAGTATGGCTAGGCGCATGTCAGACAGGCTAGCATTGAGCAACGAATCAACAGCTACTAGAGTATATTCTGGAGTGATGTATCGGTATAACAAACCCGCTTTCCTGTAATCTTTCGCTCTATAGGCAAGTAGCATCCTAATATTATTAAGTCTGCTGTCGCTAAATAACTGCTGCGGACTTGTTTCTAGCATTATTGTAGCCTGTTTATACTGCCCATCTGCTATGCGCTCGTTCAATATCTTAACAAACTGTGCTTGTGTTCGTGCAGGTTGTGCTACACCAAGCTGTTTAACATAATAAGTAAGATATTCTTCAGCATATATGGGCATCAGAATCGGCATTATAGTTGCCACGTCAGGTTTATCGTAGCTAGGTGTTAGAACAAACGGCGACAAGACGGGTTTTGTCAGCACAAATCCACTGCCTGCAGCAAACGAAGCAGTGCTAAATAATAGACATAGACTAATTAAGAGTGGTAGTGCTGAGCACACGGAATGCATTTTCATCAAGAACGCCTAATCTATTAAGCGGAGTTACCGGTATATAGCCCTTTTTCAGGCAACTAACATCACTGCCATCAGCGTAAGATTTTGGCAATTGAACATCGCTTAGCCAGTAATATGTCCCCCCGCGTGGTGAATTGCGTTTCTCATACTTCATCTTGAAATCAGTTTCATTAGCAGTCGCTGGGACAAAGCCTTTCATCTGAGCAGTAGGGATTGGTGGAACGTTTATATTATAGACTATTCCGTGTGGCAGTTCGCCTCGCTCCATAACTTCAAGCCACTTTAAGGCAATCTCTGCCGATGCATCATAGCCCAGTCCGCTGGGGCGTTCAGTCGTAGGCAGGCTCACAGCAACCGAAGTGATACCGTCCGCCGCCCCCTCCAATGCCGCCGCTACCGTGCCCGAATAGCAAATTTGCGATGATACATTTGCACCGTTGTTTATGCCCGAAAACACGTAGTCAGGCTTATGCTTCACTAGCTCACTAAGCCCTAGTTTCACGCAGTCTGCGGGAGTGCCGTGAATTGCATAGCCGAAAAAATCTCCGCCTTTATAAAACTTGTCAACTATTAGTATATTGTTTAACGTTAAGTGTCTTGATACCGCACTCATCTCCTGTGCTGGAGCTACCAATGTTACCTCTGCAACCTTTGACAGAGCAACGACCAGAGACAACAGACCATGAGACTGAATGCCATCATCATTTGATACTAGGATACGCATAAATCTCCTGTAATATCGCGTGGTCAAATACGCCTATAGCCTCACGCTGAATAACTAGATTACGATAACAACGCTCCATATCGGCATTTAATTTATCAAGTTCACGTTCCCCAGCTTTAATTTTCAATGCAAGTATCCTGTCTGGTTCTAGCTGATAATCGCGTCTATTCTGCTCAAGAGCTAATCTCGCAACATTCGCCTGTTTTATAACTATTTCTAGCACAACTCCCGCATCGCCGAGTGTCTCTGCGCGCATCTTGTCTAGCTCGCGTTCCACTGTGCGGATATCCAACGCCATTAGTCAACGCCGAACCTTATCCTCAAGACGTTTCAGCCTAGAGGACAAATTCCAAATATAGCCCCCCAGCACTACCCACACCACACAATATGCCACAACTAAATAGCTCATACCTCAAGCCTCTCTTGCCATCATGGTTATTTCAGTTTTTCAAGCATATACAGGCAAGCAAACTTCAGCGGTCCAAGTAATGTATGTGGAACATCATGGTCGCCGTCATTCATAGCCTGATGTATTTGCTGTAGCGGAACGTGCACCATATCAGCAAAAGCCGCTAGGGGAACATTTTTAGTCTTAAGCTCATCTAGTAGCTGGCGCAACGGGGTAAGTGCAATATATAGCTGTATATCGTCTGCACTTGATATGGTACTCCTGTCAAGCCCTGCTCCCTCTACCTTAAACTTCCATGGGGTATATATGTAAGTTAGTCCTAGAGCCGCAAAATATTTGCCTGATACAGCCTCACCGTCCTCGCCAATGCCCTCATAAGCCATAGGCTCTTGCAACGTTTTGAGCTTGATACTATATACGCCATGGTTGCCACGAATTTTCGCACTCAAATCTCCGCCTGATACAGTGCAATCATAGCATTGCCCTACCATACTTTCGGCACGAAGTACGTCGTCTATAGAAAAGAGCGTTTTTAGCTGCTGTTCGTTCAATTTAGGAACGTTCATATTATCGTCCTCTGTATTAGTATTTAAGTAATATTAACATACTCTACCGATAATATCAATAGCAAAAACTAGCGGACATTATTATAGCTATGAGGCAAAAATCCTGATTTTAACTAGTTGCTTGCAAATTATATTTTTTGTAATATAATCACAGACTGGTAGCATTTTTTATTATTGGAGGGATGTGAAATGTTGGATACGATAACAGCTTTATTTGCACCTATGGCTTATGCACAAGCAGGCGAAGTGCAAGGCAATTTCTTTCAGTCTGGGCTTGGACAGATGGTGCCGTTCGTTGTGATGATAATACTTTTCTACCTCTTATTGATACGTCCGAACAGGAAACGTCAACGGGAGCAAGAAAACACGCTAAATAGCCTAAAAACAGGGGACGTAGTGCTAACATCATCAGGAATGATAGCAACTATTGAGTCTGTAATAGACCCGCGCACTTTTTTAATAAACTTGGGTGGCATCAAGGTAAAGATTGTTAAGTCGGGCATCGCTGGCAAGTATAGTGAGGAAACCTCTCTGGAGCGTAAATAACAATGAACTTGAAGTTTCGCTGGGGCGTTGTAGGCGTAGTGCTTATAGGGGCATTGTTTTTCATTGTTCCCCTGAAAAATAGCATCAGGCTTGGGCTTGACCTGCAAGGGGGGATGCACCTCCTTATGAGCGTTGATACAGACAAAGCCCTTGAATCACGCGTTGACAGCATAGTCTATCAACTACGCCGTGAGCTGCAAAGGGAGAACATCCCATTTGCTTATGTGCAGAAAGCACCGCAATACTCAGTACGCATAGGTTTTACTGCTGGTGCTAAAACTGCTGATATAGTAAAACAAGCTCAACGTTTTCAGCTGACACAACAGGCGGACAGTGCTGACTCAATAACGTTTGAGCTTGATAGTGCTAGCATTGACAGGGTGCGCACGCAAGCGGTGTCGCAGTCGTTAGAGGTAATACGTAACCGCATAGACGAGTTTGGTGTATCGGAACCGCTGATTCAGCGACAAGGCAAAGACCAAATTATCGTTCAATTGCCCGGCGAAACGGACCCTGAACGGGCAATAAAACTAATCGGGCAGACGGCACAACTGCGTTTCTACTTAGTGGATGAGAACGTGCCTCCAGCACAGCTCGTTGGCGACAACCCTACTATCCCTTATGATGATATACTTTTATATTCCAAAGAACTTGATAAAGCCACAGGCAAGGTCTTGTCCGCTACACCTATGGCACTGAAACGTGAAGTGTTGCTGACTGGCGATAGCCTTATGGACGCAACAGTTCAATATTCGCAGTATAACGACCCTGTTGTTGCTTTCCGATTTGACCCTGCGGGAGCGCGCATATTCGCAGATGTTACGCGCAGTAACGTTGGCAAGCGGCTTGCAATAGTGCTTGATGACAATATTTACTCTGCACCGAATATTCGTGAAGCCATTACGGGTGGCGAGGGTTCTATCTCTGGCAGATTTACTATAGAGACGGCGCAAGATTTAGCAATAGTGTTGCGTGCGGGTAGTCTGCCCGCCCCAGTGGAGATACTGGAAAACCGCACTGTGGGACCGTCTCTTGGGTTAGATTCAATACATGCAGGGGTCAAGGCGTCCATTATCGGACTTGTTCTCATCATGTTATTTATGGCTATCTACTATAAATCTAGCGGGATTGTGGCAAATGTAGGGCTAGTGTGCAACTTTGTGGTGTTGCTCGGTGCTTTGTGTGCATCAGGAGCTACGCTGACACTGCCCGGCATTGCAGGTGTGATATTAACGCTTGGCATTGCAGTTGATGCTAACGTGCTGATATTTGAGCGCATTAGAGAAGAGCTTAAAAACAAGCGCACTGTGCTGAATGCCTTTGAGACCGGTTATGATAAAGCGTTCACTACTATCATAGATGCTAATGTAACTAGCCTTATTGCAGCGGTAGTTCTGTTCCAGTTCGGCACCGGTCCAGTAAAGGGGTTTGCCGTGACACTATCGTTAGGACTTATCGCTTCAATGTTCACGGCGGTGTACGTAACCAAGACGATTTTTATGACCTTTATCATAAAGAATAAAGACGTCCAATCTATCAGTATATAGGGGCAGATAATGTTTGAACTAGTAAAACCTGATATTAGCATAGACTTTGTCGGCAAGGCGCGCATATACATAATCATTTCGCTTGTCGCTATAATCATAAGCCTCATAGTAGTGTTGACTAAAGGCTTTAATGTAGGCATTGACTTTGTTGGTGGCACGGTGGTGCAAGTCCGCTTTTCGGAGAGCATTGAACTGGAGCGTGTTCGCACGGCAATTTCGCCCGCCATACCGACCGATTTTGTAATACAGAACTTTGGCGGTGTTGATTCTAGCGAAGTGTTGATTCGTATCGCTGAAACCAGCAAACTCAGCTTGCAAGATTTGTCAACTAGGATAACTGCACAGCTATCCAGCCAGCTATCTAGCCATTCGCCGAGCATACAGAAGACCGAGCAGGTGGGACCGCAAGCGGGCAGTGAACTTAGGAACAAGGCTTTTTATGCTATGCTATACGCGCTGGTTGGTATTTTAATATACATTGCAGTTCGGTTTCAGCCATTGTTCGGCGTGTGTGCAGTGATTGCACTAACCCATGACGTGATAATATCGCTAGGGGCTTATAGCTTGTCGGGCAAAGAGCTTAACATAACGGTAATGGCGGCAATTCTCACGGTGGTAGGCTATTCACTGAACGATACAATAGTGATATTTGACAGAATGCGTGAAAATATGAAGTTGCATGCAAATCTTTCGTGGAAAGAGCTAATAAATAGCAGTCTTAATGAAACGCTATCGCGCACGATTGTGACATCAGCACTTACGTTTTTAGCTGTGCTGAGTCTATATCTATTTGGAGGCGAAGTCATAAACGGTTTTGCATTCATGATGCTAGTGGGCATATTGGTAGGCACTTACTCTTCGCTATGTATTGCGGCTATCGTCGTCTATCTGGTAAAGACAAGAAAGAGGAATGAACCAGCAACAGCCAAATAAACGTCAAGTCGGCACAGCAGGCGAACAGCAGGCAGCTGAATATCTCAAAAACAAGGGCTATGAAATAGTCCGAATGAACGCCCGAACGAGATACGGCGAGATAGATATCGTTGCTAAACAAGGCGAAACTTATGTGTTTGTTGAGGTAAAACTGCGTAGCAGCAACAGATATGGTAAGGGGTTTGAGGCTGTAATCGGCACAAAACAACGGCGCATTAAAAACTGCGCCACAATGTATTGCGTAATGCATAATATACATTCCCTATGCCGTTGTGATATTATATCCATAGATGAGGGCGTCATCACACATATTGAAAACGCTTTTTAGGGCTACTTAGGTTCTAAAATAACATCCTTAGTGAACCAGCGGTTTGCTATATTCTTTGCTGTGCCATCTTTAATGGTTGCAACAAGAGCTACTTGAACTTTATTTTTAAGTGCTACGTTTCCCCGCCTAAACCCTACAAGGTAGCCATCTTTCATATATGGTTTGGAGAAAGTCATGCTATTGTCCTCCGAGTCAAGACGCTTTACCCCGCCCCATAGACAATCAACCATACCAGCATCTAATGCTTTTTCCTTTTCAGACCAGTCAATGGCTTGTGGCATTAGATTGACACCTATGCGTTTTGACACCTCAGTTGCCAGTTCAAGAACAAAGCTAGCATTATCATAGCTCTTATTGTAGCCAAGATGCAGTTCTCCGCGTTTCTGTACAAGACTCCACGAGTTGTCAAATGCCATAAACATAGCATTGGAAACCAAAATGGTTATCACTATTATTATTATTATACGTACAACGAAATTATCAGTTATATTGCCCATTGACTGCTCCTATGACTACTCCTAGTGCGGAAGTTTAATTGCTCAATCCTAGCTCATTTTTTGTGAGGTGTCAAGACAAGGGGGGGGGCAAGTATATAGTCCCCTGTTTTTCTCTTGTCAAGTCTAGCTATACTTGTTATAATCTTCGTATGGGTAGCAGGAACGTTGCAGAGCGGTTGAATCCGTTGAATGATTTTGCGTTTAAGAAAACGTTAGGGGAGCGTGGGCAGAGTGAGCCTTTGCTCATGGCTTTTCTTAATGCGGTGTTAAAGGATACTAGGAAAAAGCCTATCGTTTCACTTGAAATACTAGACAACAGGGAACTCTCTGCACTAACAATACACGGGAAGTTATCTAGGCTTGACGTGTTAGCACAGCTTGAGGACAAGACAAAGGTTGATATAGAGGTGCAGTTAGTCAACGAACACAATATGGTAGAAAGAACCTTGTTTTATTTATGCAGACAGTTTATACTAGGTATAGAGAGCGGGGATGACTATACAAAACTGCGTCCTGTTATAACGATAAATATTGTGAACTTTAAGTGCCTTGATTTAGATAAGATACACCCTAGTTTCCACTTGTATGAAGACACAGAGAAAGACTTTATGTTGTCTGATTTAATTGGGGTGCATTTTTTAGATATGGTTAGGTTTAGGCAACAGTTAGCGAAAGGGTTAGATGTAGCGAGTGATGAGTTGTATCAATGGCTAGTGTATTTGAATGAGCAGAGTAATGAGGAGCTATTGAGGAGGGTATTTGGTATGAACAGCGCATTAGCAGAAATCAATGAGAAGTTAAGGTCAGTGCATGACGACCCTGCGCTATATCGTGCTTATATGGGCTATGAGAAAGCAGAGCGGGATATGAATAGTGCAAGGAACTATGGACTACGTATGGCGGAGAGAGCCAAGGAAGAGGGCTTGCAGGAAGGCTTGCAGGAAGGCATGCAACAGGGCATGCAACAAGGCTTGCAGCAAGGTATGCAGCAAGGTATGCAAGAGGGTGCGTTG
>NZ_BAAIHG010000034.1:0-13535 GCF_054655775.1 Candidatus Termitispirillum reticulitermitis
CGCAAGATATTGGTTTTAGCGACGTCATATATTCCCACTACCCAATGGCACTCGGCGCATTTGCAACTACCCCACTAAATGTCGGTGAAATATATACAACGTTTGTTAATTTCGGCACAGCTACTAATGTAAGCCTATTCCAGCGTATAATTATTGATGGGCGAGACGTGCCACTGACAGGCAAGAGTGGCGAGCAACTATTTAGCAGGCAAACTGCTTATGATGTGATGAAAATTATGCAAGATGTATCTGTCTATGGCACAGGTGCGAGTGCGGGGCTACCCAAAGGAGTGGCAGCAAAGACTGGCACGAGCGATGAAAGTAGCGACCTGTGGACGGTAGCAATAGCATACCCATATATTGTGGTGCTCTGGCTAGGCTATGATGGAGCAAATGCCCTATTACAAAATAAGAGTGGCGGGGACGTTGCCGCACCAGTGGTGGCAGAGTTTCTCAAAAACTACTTTGGCATGGATGCACAGTTTCAGATACCAGAACCATGACGCTAGTCCGCTGAAGTTTATCTCAGCCACCGCCGATGAAACGGATGACCTCCATAGTGTCTCCATCGTTGAGCACGGCGTTCTGGTATGTGCCACGCTCTAGTATTGTGCCGTTGTGTTCAATCGCCACTGCTGCAGGTTTAATGTTTTGTTCGTTCAGCAGGCTTTCTACGGTTGTTCCGCTTGTTATTTCGTGCTCCTCGCCGTTCAGTGTTATAAACATATCATTTCAGAGGAATAGTCAACTCCCCGTCCTCCTTCTGTATATAGATTTTGTCGTCTCTATGCTTATTATTATATATTACATATAGCTTTATATCTTTATCCAGTGGCGGGGTTAGTGTATTGGAGCGTGTGGAATACATATATTTGCAACCATTTGCTAATTCATTTACGCACACTAGTCCGCTCAAATAGTTGTTCCGTACCCGCAGGTATAGGTTTTCTCCGTCAAATATTCGTATCCTGCCATAGTCAAATGTTTTAAGTCCAAACTCAGCCGCAATCGGTAGCATATCATATACAAAGCTAGAACGCATACCTTGATAGAATATCTCCGTTGCATTATCGGTCTTCAGTATATACCCCTTTGCTGACGGTGGCAATACGGGAAAGCGTAGCACATTATCGGGTTGAATTGGCAGCATCGGCAGTATAAATATTGCAAGGCTTGCCAGCCGAAACCGAGTGCAAACTAGTATTAGTGCTATGGCGGTGGCTATAACCAAGAGCGGTAAGGGTGGTTTAGAAATGAACAGCGTATGCCAGCTAATATCAGTAAGCCAATTGATTAACCAGTTTGCAAATCGCTCAGTATAGACGAGTGCCGGTGCAGTGATAGCAGGCATAATGAGTGCAAGCAGTCCTAGAGCCATTTGTAGCCATACAATCGGGGTAAATATTGTTGTGGTAATTATAGATAGCAGGTTTGCTGTGCCGAAGTAGTATAACTGTAGTGGCAAAGTGAAAACGGATGAGGCGATTCCCATTGCTATAATCCCTTTTACTAGACTGTATCGTTTGTTAAATACTATCAATATCCCTAGCACTGCGCTGAATGAGAGCAGGAACGATATAGAATATAGATTATTCGGTGATATTAGGATTAGCGAGCCTGCGAGAAAGGCTAATAGCTTTACACTGCTGACTTTCAAGTCTAAAAGATAGGCGAACATGTAGGCTAGCGGGAATAAAACGGAGCGTTGAACCGTCACAGCAAAGCCCGATAGCGGTATTAAAAGTGGCAACACGATAATGCATGGTATCAGGCGTAACTTTTTTGGCAGGAATGAAAAGAACAAGAGCAGTCCGCCTGTGAGGACGGCTACATGGAAACCTGACATTGACAATAGATGTGCCAACCCTGTGATAGTGAACTGGTCGTTTATGCGCGAGGGAATATAATCTCTAACAGCCAATATAAATGCGGGTGTTGTGTTGATACGTCCGCCAGTAGCTGCTACCATCATAGCTGCACGTTCCTGTCTTAGTCCTAATAGCCTGCTAATAATAGGTATGCGATAGCGACTTGTCTTATTCCATAGTAAATCGCCAGTTTGCACGGATTCTATCCCCTCAAAGTTTTTAACGAAACCATTGGTTGTGCGTAATGATATTTTTTTGTTGGTATCTTCAACGTCCAGCACAAATGCGGAGTGGGTGCTCACATATTGAAATATTAGAAACAGCGGCACGATAACAAGTGCCTGCTTGGGCTTAAAGAACGATATTATAATAACAGTCGTTATTATAAGCCATAGCCAGTGGTGGGTTGGGTTGTAGTGGACAATAAATGAGGCTAATGTGGCAGAGAGTAGATAAGCGTAGGGGCTATACCTTCTGAAAAGTTCCCTATTCAATAGAGCAATACTCAAAAGCCTAGTGATTCGCCCACTATGATAACCTTTATGCGTTTTGCGGGGCTACACATACGCACAATAGATATTTGATTACAGATGCACTCGTCTGACTTGCAATCAAAGCATGCACCTTTTGTCACGCATGGGGTTTTGCGCTCAGGGAAACGCTGAGCATTTATCGGCGCAGCGGTATTTCTCGCGCGTGATATAGCGTCATCAAGCGTTTTAGCTACTTTATTTATACCAACTATCACTATAACACTGCTAGGACCAAATGCCAGTGCCGCAATTCTATTGCCGTTGCCGTCAATATTAACAAGTTCGCCACTTTCGCTCATAGCATTAGTTCCCATTATAAATGTATCGCAGTGGAGGGCGTTTTTCATTAGTGTCCATCGTTCTTTAATATCTTTAGCCGTGTCGCGGTCTATCACCTTGTTGCGTTTCTTGACTGCATCTATCAACCCGATTTCGTCAGCCGATGTCGCACCGCCCCAGCTAACAACGTGCTCAGCAGGTATCAACGATATTGCAGTATTCAATGCCGCCACCCTATCTTTTGCGTAGTGGGCATCAAAGCCACGCTCCTTGAGCATTGCTACAAGTAGCGGAGCAAACTTTTCATTACGTGCATCAAATGGTGTTGACATAGTTCAGATACTATATCATTTTATATGGGAAGTCAATAGAAATTAGTTTGAGAATAGCAGAAGTTTTAGGATAGCTAAAATGTTTAAGCCTCATCAACAGACTGCTTGATTTCTTTTAGCTTTTGTATTATAATGTATGCTCATTGTGGAGGCATAAACTTATATGGCAATACACGAATACCGCTGCAGCAAGTGCAGACATACTTTTGAACAAATAGAGTCTATTACAGCGGAGGCTCATACGGTCGCCTGCCCTAAGTGCAACGGGGAGGCAGAGCGTATAATATCACATTCGGCATTTCAGCTGAAAGGTTCTGGCTGGTATTCATCGGGTTATGAGAGCAAACCAGCTGCTAGTTGTCCTAATGCAGACACTTCATCAAGTTGCAGTGCTTGCGCAGCAGCTACGGGTGCAGACAAGTAAAGCATTATGGCTACCACCATTAAGTTTCCCGCTAACATCGCTGATAGGGCTAATACGATTTTATTAGAGACGTATAAGCTTTCGGCTGACAAATACACTATCAGCACAGAGCGCAATGGAGTCACTACGGTTGTCGTTACGGCGGATGATTTTGCTTATCTGCCGAAGCCTATTATTGAAATGTCAGAAGACAAGATGATAGCTTATCTTACTCTATACCCTGCGGTTGGGAATAATGTTAAGCTGGCAGCTATTGAGGCTATTACAGATTCAATAGATTATTCAGGGGTTAAATTTGGCATAAATAAAGGACTAGTGTCTGATGCAGCACTGCTTCACCAGCAGGGGATTATACTAGAGCGTCATTTAGTGGCAGAGGGGATACCTGTGGTGAATGGGAAGGATGCCGCTCTGATGATGCACTTTGTATCTGCACAGGTGGGCAAACCTAAGGTATCTGACGGAGGCAACGTAGACTACAAGAGCCAGTCCGATATCATACAGGTGAAAGAAGGCGATTTACTTGCCACAAAACGCCCTATAATGCCTGGACATGAGGGAACAGACGTGACAGGTATGAAAGTAAAGCCGCTAGAGGGGAAAGAAATAACGCTAGAAATTGGCGAGGGGGTTATTGTTGACCCTCTGGGCACTCATTATAAGGCTAAGTGGGACGGTTATCTTGAATATTCTGAAAATAAACTTGCCGTGCATAAAGTCTTTGTGGTTCAGCGAAATGTTGACTACTCAACTGGCAACGTATCATTCAAAGGAACGGTTCACATAAAGGGAGATGTGTTATCGGGCTTTAAGGTAGAGGCAGGGCAGAACGTGATAGTGGACGGATTATGTGAGGACTGCGAAATAGTTGCTGGTGGCGATATTGAGATAAAGGTAGGTATCAAGGGTAGCAAGGAGAATCGCTTTTTAGCTGGTGGCAATATAACGGTGGGCTACGCCGAGAGTGCCAATATGTGTGCTAAGAATGACATCAATATAAAGAAATATGCTTATAACTGCGATATGGGTGCTGGGGAAAAGATTATTGCTAACACCAATGACGGCATTATAGCCGGCGGCAAGATAAAAGCGTTTCAAGAGGTATTTGTAAAACAGCTTGGCACGCATGGCAACTCTCAATTTACTGTGTCTGTGGGGACAAAGTATTATATTGACCAAGCCATTGAGAGTTTGCGTAAGCAAAAGAAACTTTTAGGTGAGACGCAGAAGGAAATGGACGAAGTTTTAGGCAAACTGCCCACGTTGAAGCCAGAGGTAGCTAATAATAAGAGTGTAATGCACTTGCAAGATATACGGCGTGAGCTAGCCTCTATGATGCCGGAGATTAGCGATAAGGCTGAGGCGTTGGGGCGCTCAACTAAAGCGAGTGAGCCACACATAAAGGTGTTAGGGAAGGTGTATGACGGGCTTACGGTGAGTTTTTTTGGCAACAAAACGTCAACGGTGCATGAGAAACGTGAAAATTTAGTTTTTTATATGGACGCAAAATACGATGAAGTTGCATGGATTAGCCTGAAAGATGTTGCCAACGATATGTTTGGCTAGTATAAAAAAAATAAAAAAAAGTGTTGACTTAGTGATTTTTATGCACTATACTAGCTATCCCGCCTGAGAGGGCGGGTAGATTTTTGTTTGCTATTTGGCAATTGAATAGGGTAGAAAGAGAGAGGAGAGCGGACTGCAATGAAGCGAGTCAAGCTATTCATGCATAGCGATATGTATGAGTCAACAAAATAAAAGCAAGCTACAAAGGGCGCGTAGAGGATGCCTTGGCAATGAGAGGCGATGAAGGACGTACTAGACTGCGAAAATCTACGATGAGCTGTCAAGGAGCGATTAATCGTAGGAATCCGAATGGGGCAACCCGGTGACGTGAGTCATCACCCGAAAGGGAGCGAACGCGGGGAAGTGAAACATCTCAGTACCTGCAGGAAGAGAAAGTAAAAAACGATTCCGTAAGTAGTGGTGAGCGAAAGCGGAAGAGCCTAAACCGATGTCTAAGGATGTCGGGGTTGCGGGAGCGGCATAAAGTGAGCTGGAAGCTAGAGGAACTGTCTGGGAAGGCAGGTCAGAGAGGGTGAGAACCCCGTACTTGAAAGTGGAAGGTGAGCGAGCCGATGTCCCAAGTACCTCAGGAAACGTGGGGTCCGGGGGGAATCAGTGAGGACCATCTCATAAGGCTAAATACTACTCATTGACCGATAGTGAACGAGTACCGTGAGGGAAAGGTGAAAAGAACCCCTGTTAGGGGAGTGAAATAGAATCTGAAACTACGTGCCTACAAGCGGTCGAAGCAGAACTTCGGTTTTGTGACGGCGTGCCTTTTGCATAATGAGCCTGCGAGTTATCATATCCAGCGAGGTTAAGGCGTTAGCTGAAGCCGAAGGGAAACCGAGTCTGAATAGGGCGTCAGTTGGATGTGGTAGACCCGAAACCAGTCGATCTATCCATGCGCAGGTTGAAGCGGCGGTAAGACGCCGTGGAGGACCGAACCGGTTAAGGTTAAAAACTTTTCGGATGACGTGTGGATAGGGGTGAAAGGCTAATCAAGGCTGGTGATAGCTGGTACTCCCCGAAATGTATTTAGGTGCAGCCTCGTGTGATGAGTAATAGGGGTAGAGCTCTGTTAGTGCTAAGGGCCGTACAGGTTACTGACCATTGACAAACTACGAATACTATTATGTTAGCACGGGAGTAAGACTGCGGGTGAGAAGATCCGTAGTCGAGAGGGTAAGAGCCCAGACCGTCAACTAAGGTCCCTAAATTTTTGCTAAGTGGTAAAGGATGTGAAGATAGTGAGACAGCCAGGAGATTGGCTTAGAAGCAGCCATTCTTTAAAGAAAGCGTAACAGCTCACTGGTCTAGTGTCTTTGCGCCGAAGATATAACGGGGCTAAGCAAAATACCGAAGTTACGGATTTATACCTTAGGGTATAAGTGGTAGGGGAGCATTCCACTCAGCGGTGAAGGTCATCTGTAAGGGTGGCTGGAGCGTGTGGAAGGGAGAATGCAGGCATGAGTAGCGATAATATATGTGAGAAACATATACGCCGAAAGTCTAAGGTTTCCACCGGCAGGGTAATCCGCGGTGGGTTAGTCGGACCCTAAGATGAGCCCGAGAGGGGTAGTTGATGGGAAACAGGTTAAAAGTCCGTACTGACATAACGTCGTTAACACGATGCGGTGACGGAGAAGGTTATGCGAGCCGGTTATTGGATTCCGGTTTAACAATGTAGTGTGTGTTCTTGATAAGTCCGGAGCACGTTAAGCACGAGGTTGGTACACGAGCTGGGCAACCAGCGAGTCGCAAATACCATGCTTCCAAGAAAAACCGCTAAGGAGATGTTATGTTATCCGTACCGCAAACCGACACAGGTAGACGGGAAGAGAATTCTAAGGCGTTTGAGATAACTCCGGTTAAGGAACTCGGCAAATTGTCACCGTAACTTCGGGAGAAGGTGAGCCTATTGTACGTGAAGCGCGCACGCGTGGAGCGGAAGTGGGTCGCAGAAAAGAGGCCCAGGCGACTGTTTATCAAAAACATAGCACTATGCAAACTCGTAAGAGGAGGTATATGGTGTGACGCCTGCCCGGTGCTGGAAGGTTAATAGGAGATGTGCGAGCATTGAATTGAAGCCCCAGTAAACGGCGGCCGTAACTATAACGGTCCTAAGGTAGCGAAATTCCTTGTCAGGTAAGTTCTGACCTGCACGAATGGCGTAACGATCTGGGCACTGTCTCAACCGGGGACTCAGCGAAATTGCAGCAGCTGTGAAAATGCAGCTTTACCGCAGCGGGACGGAAAGACCCCGTGAACCTTTACTATAACTTGGCAATGATATTTGGCATATTATGTGTAGGATAGGTGGGAGGCTATGAAACGTGTGCGCTAGTATACGTGGAGCCGTCGTTGAAATACCACCCTTACTGTGCTGACTATCTAACCTAGGCTTAGTGTATAAGCAGGGACATTGCCAGGCGGGTAGTTTGACTGGGGCGGTCGCCTCCGAAAGAGTAACGGAGGCGTGCGAAGGTACCCTCAAGTTGGTTGGACACCAACTGTCGAGTGCAAAAGCATAAGGGTGCTTAACTGTGAGACTGACGAGTCGAACAGATACGAAAGTAGGCTTTAGTGATCCGGTGATACCGAATGGAAGGGTCATCGCTCAACGGATAAAAGGTACTCCGGGGATAACAGGCTGATTCCTCCCAAGAGTTCATATCGACGGGGGAGTTTGGCACCTCGATGTCGGCTCATCACATCCTGGGGCTGTAGCAGGTCCCAAGGGTTCGGCTGTTCGCCGATTAAAGTGGTACGCGAGCTGGGTTCAAAACGTCGTGAGACAGTTTGGTCCTTATCCGCTGTGGTCGTAAGAGAATTGAAGAGATTTGTCCCTAGTACGAGAGGACCGGGATGAACGAACCGCTGGTGTGTGGGTTGTTGCGCCAGAAGCATCGCCCAGTAGCCAAGTTCGGAACGGATAACCGCTGAAAGCATCTAAGTGGGAAGCCGGCTCTAAGATAATTTCTCTCTAACGTAAGTTACTAAAGGTCCCTTCTAGACTAGGAGGAGATAGGTTGGGTGTGTAAGCACTTAATAGGTGTTGAGCTAACCAATACTAATAGACCGAGCGGCTTGTTTATTTCAAGCTAACTATATTCAAAGCGGTTCCGCCTCTCTTTTCTCTTGCTACCCTATTCGGTGAAAATTTAATAGCGTAGGATTCTTTATTTGCTTTAAGGATTCCTTGTGACTATAACGGAGATGTTACACCTGTTCCCATCCCGAACACAGAAGTTAAGCTCTCCTGTGCCGAAGATAGTTGGTAAAGATAATGCCTGCGAAAATAGGTCGTTGCAAGGATTTTTATCATCCCCCTCATTCGTGAGGGGGATTTTTATGTTATAATCCCCCTTATGTTAAATATACCTACCATGCCCACATTGTTAGTAGCGGCTGTGCCGATAGATACTAATTTCAGTATTCTTGACCCGCGTCTTATGCTGGCGATAGGCTCGGCAGAGCTACTTATAGCAGAAGAACGCAAAAATGCCGTTCGTCTACTGGCTAGCTGTGGGCAAGCGAACAAACCGTTTATTTTAATCAACGAACACTCTACTGCCGGTGACCGCGCAAACGCACTAAATATGATTCTAAAAAACAAGATAACAGCTTTTGTGTCAGACGCGGGCACACCATGTATAGCCGACCCTGATTATGTGTTGGTAGATATGTGTATAAGGCATGGTGTAAATATTCGTGCGATTGCGGCATCATCTAGTATCACCGCAGCACTTAGCGTATCGGGCTATCCAGCTAGCACTTTCAGCTTTCTGGGTTTCCCTCCGAGGCGGGTAGAGGATAGAGATACATTTTTTAATAGGCTAGCAGGGTTGCGACAGACGGCGGTATTTTTAGAGCGACCTTATGCCTTAAAACGAACATTAGAAGATATGAAAGGCTTTGATAGGCAAATATCACTATCAATAGCACTTGGCAAGCCGAATGAGCAAAATATTCGCGCTCTGGCAAGGGATATGCTACCACAAGTTGCGAGGCTAAAAGAAACGTTCGCTGTGGTCGTCCCAGCCAAATTATAGAAATATGCATATTATTCCAGTTTTGACAGGTCCCACAGGAGCAGGCAAATCTAGCCTATTATATGGACTGCATGAAGATGGACTACACTTTGAAGTTGTCAGCGCAGATGCCTTTCAAGTGTATAAACGTTTTGATATAGGCACTGCAAAACCATCTGCTAGCATTAGACGCGAACTACCGCATTATTTGGTAGATATAGTGGAGCCTGCGGATAGTTTTGATGCGGGGGATTTTGTTAAATGTGCTGAAACAGCTATTGCAGATATTTTAGCACGTGGAACTGTGCCAGTGGTTGCAGGCGGAACCTTCTTCTATATAAAAGCTCTCTGTGATGGGATATTTAACGCTCCACCCGTTAGTTCAGATATCCGTGCCGCCATAAGAGACCGAATTGCACACGAGGGCAGTGCTAAACTATACGCCGAGCTATTGGAGATTGACGTTGAGTATGCGAAAAAGATTCACGAGCATGATATCGTCCGCATTGCGCGTGCGTTGGAGATATACCAAGCAAGCGGCATAACGTTCAGTGTGGCGCACAGGCAGTTTCATCAACCGCCTAAATATCAGTATAAGATAATCTCACTTGATAAAGAGCGTTCAGTCCTTTACAATGACATAAATAGTAGGGTTAGACAGATGTGCGCTGATGGCTGGCAGGACGAGGTGCGGGCACTACTCGCTAGCGGAATAACTACTGCGATGCCAGCATTTAGGGCACTTGGGTATAGAGAAATAGCAGAAACTATTACTAGCGGGCTATCGCTGGATGTTGCAATAGAGCGAATAGCGCAGAAGACGCGCAACTATGCTAAACGGCAACTCACGTGGGCGCGTAATATGTATGGTGTCAGTATGCTTGATATAGGGGAAGCAAGGGGATTGATATGCGAGCTATATTCATCTTTTATTTTATGATTATTTTTGCTGGGCTTGTTCATGCCGCAGAGGAGCGCATTATCATGGTAGATAGGTGTGAGATGAAGGTTATTGTGGTGTCTCGCCCCGCCGAGTTGCAAAATGGGCTTTTAGGTCAGACGGAGCGAACCTTTCACTATGATGGCATGCTCTTTGCTATGCAGCGAAATGGGCGCAAATATTTCCACACGATGGGGATGCGCATGAATATACGGCTTGTCGGCGTAGTTCAGCTATCAAATGGCGACTATAGCACTATTGGTAGCGTTATCAAGGGCACGTCTGGACTGAAAGAGATAATAATAGATGCACCCGATGTGCTAGAAATACCAGAAAACAAATGGACGATGTATTTTCAACGTTGCATTAAAGCTAAAGCGCAACGCTAGGGGGTGAACTGAAAAAGTTAAGAATTTTCTAAAAATTACCCTTGACATGCTATCACGATACGGGTATAAGGGTATCTATCGTAGGATATGAGAGTATATATATCTTATCCAAACTGGTTGGAGGGGTTTGTTATGGGAGCATCTTATGAAAGGTAAGCCAGCGATAAGAAACCTACTTCTGTTTGTTTCAGTTTCAATATTCTTACTTGCGGGTTGCGCAACTCCTAGTAGAGAGGGGGTGCTTTATTTTAGTCAAGGGATAACGGATGGGGTGAAAGCTGACGATTGGCATACCGATGGTGAATATGGTCCTGAAGAAATAAATTATGTCGGGGTTGATGCAACAATATATATAACAGAATATATAGGGCTTGGCGTGGGTGTATCAATGACTTATGAAAAAGATATTTTCAGTGGCAATATCCCACATACTGGGGGCAACGAGTTTAAGTTAGACCGTTTAACACGTGTGGTTGCGCCTGTTACCCTTGTTTTAAGTTATCCAGTGGCTGATTTCTTTGATGTTTATGCTGGTGTTGGTTGGGCTTATGGTTATGATACATTAAAATTTCGTAAGATTGCTAGCGATGGCACTACTGAATATTCTTTATCAGACAGATACAATGCTATTGTGTGTGAGTATGGCGTAAGATTTTATATTAAAAATATTTCTATCGGAGTTGGTGCTAAATATATTAAGGGACATTCTAATTTACTTTCTGGAGATGAAGATGATTGGGAAACTCGCCCATTTGATACGACTATTGATTCATGGGGCTGGGTTTACGGTGCATCAATAGGGTCGGCATTTTAGGAAGGTATAAGTATATGAGATTAAAATGGCTACTGGGCAATTTGGTATGGATTAGTTGAGAAAAATTACTATGTTAAAACGAGGATTATTGATTTTAATAGCATTATTACAACTTGGTTGCATGCATGCTAGTGGTGACAGGCATCCTGTTGGTGTCATATATGTTGATGAAAACCTAAAAGGTATTATTGGCAGACACTATGCAGCTGTGGAATATAATAACGAACTGCTTGTGGAAGTTATGTTTTATGGAATGCAAGACAGATTTTTGCAAGAAGAGAATGCATGGATAACGTTAGCGTTTCGTAGACGTGACATTAGACAACTTAAGGGCAAGTACACTTTTGACACCAATGCCGTCAAAATAGATATAGGCGAATTAAAGGTCAGAAAGGCTAGTCCAGAAAATAAAGGAGCGGTGTTTAACCTGACAGAAATGTTAAATAACAACCCGGACGCAGTGGTGTTTGTTGAATATGCCGTGTCGGTTGATAAGTTATTGCTATTCAAAGACAACAAATTAATAAAAAGACCGTTTATTGCGAGTACTAACGAGTGCCCCCCTCCTCAACTCAGATATATTAAGTTTGCTAATGAACCTCTCTTTTTGAATAAAACAATTCTTATATGTCATGCAAACCTGTTGAAGAACCCTATCAAAGTGATAGGCACATTCACAATTTTGGGCATAGATAAAGATGGAGTTGCCATACAAGCTGTGAATGTTGGCAATAGTGATGAACGTTTGAAGAGACGCATTCTTGGCTATCTCTTAATGCCTGACTGATATGAACAGAAATAGAATTGAACGCTTTGTTGGACTATTTTTAGTAACCGTTATATTTTCAGGTTGTGCGGTTATACATACCCCTCATATGAAATCAGCGAATAAAATGAGTGGGGCAAAAATTTCTGCAAATAACTTTTCTTGGAGCAGCGTTTCCTTTTGGGGGGTTGCTATTCTTCTGTTTTCTAATGATGGAGAATGTCAATTCAATGCAAATAGGTCAATAAATGTAGTTTTGCCTAATGGTTATGATACTAGTAAAGCGGTGGCATCTATGATACTGGTGGGTGGCACAAGAATTGATGGCAGACTCATAGCACATAGAGTTGGCAAATCTACTACTGAGCTGGAATATTACTTTCCGATATCCTGTGCTGATGGACATCTAGCTACTTTTATACTAAAGGGTGCAATTATGAACGAGCAACTTATGCCAACAATAGGAGTAGAAATAATTTACAAGGAAACTATTTGGAATATCTTGGAAATCCGAACAATTGGATATAAAAAATATTAGTGTATTTGCAAATACGAGGTTAAGAAATGATTAAACATATTCAATCCCGAAGTGCTGTTTTCTCTGCTGACCGCGCAGGTTCAAAGCTGCTAGTTGGTGGCGATATGATTGCTGACAACTACACAGCGTCTGCAATGAACACTAACGAGAATGTGAGTGGCAGTATTACAATAAGAGAATTTGCCGATACAGAGAGCACAGAAATTACAGAGGGCACTGTATTCGGTGGAACCGTTGAAGATACCCATAGTGATTCTATGGATAGACTACTAAGGCATTTTGGTATGGACTAACCTAATGAGGACAAGTAGTATGTTAAAACACAATTTTGGGTGCCTTGTTATAGCGATTTTAACGACCACTATGCTTTTAGGTTGCTTTCCAAGATATAGTTCTGTATGGACATATCAGACGCTCGAAAACAACAAACATATAGATGCTGATACAAATAATTTCTTTTCAGATATTATTTTGCCTTTAGGAGTTGCCACTATTGATATAACTAACGAAGGGAAATGTCAATTTAGCGATAGCAGGTCAATAACAGTGCTTTTGCCCAAGGGGTACGATAGCAGTAAAGCTGTATCATATATGACGCTGGCGGGTGGCACAAAAATTGACGGTAAGCTTGTGGCATCTAATGTTGGTTACGGTGCATCCAAAAATATTGGTATTAGTCTATCTACCACTAGGCTGGAGTATTATTTTCCAATGTCTTGTGCGGATGAACATCATGCCATTTTCACGCTAAATGGCATAACAGTGGATAATCAGCCGATATCTTCAATAGAAATGGAAATGATTGACTACAAGACTGTTTTAGATTTGCCAAATCCAGATGGGGTAGCTAGAGCATACAAGCGGTATTAACACGTTAAGCAAGTATGAGGTTAAAAAATGACTACTGGGCAATTTTGATATGGATTAACCTAAAGGAGTATTTGTGTTCAAACGATATTTATTGATTTTTGTGGTGTTATTGCAATTTGGCTGTGCTTTTCGCACGGTCAGTCTACCTGCTGATGTAATATACATAAATGAAGACCTAAAGG
>NZ_BAAIHG010000035.1:0-13051 GCF_054655775.1 Candidatus Termitispirillum reticulitermitis
GCAACCCACTAGATAACCCCTCTATTGAATGTGATAATGCCTTCGCACTACTGCTGATACCTCCCTGCACCAACACAGCCGCCGTATTAGTATAAACACTAAATGACATACCCAATCCTCCCTGCAACTACTAAACAAATAAAAAAAGCTGATAGAATACCCCTAAATATATACATAACATATATACATAAAGAACTTCCACCAGCCTGATTCCCTCATAGCTTAACTAAATTGTATGTGAACTATAGCAGAAAAAGGGGAGATTGTCAAGAGGAAAGTTATTAAATGCTAGCGGTATTCACTTGAGGCGATTAAAGGTTTTCTCGTCAGCTGATAAGCAAAAGCTATGCTGATATTGCTAATGAGTTTCACGAGCAATTGCCTGAGAGGGCAATGTCAAGCCATTAATTTTGCCACCTTGTGATAGCCCACGTATTGCGCCGTATAGTCTATCAGCTGCAGCGTTATCTTGTATAGCCCGTTGTAGTTTCTCATAAAATTGTTCCGCCCCGTATGGATTTCTGGGGCTACCATGCGGGTATGTGGTTCGCTTGCTATGGCGGGAGCCGTCAGCCAACACCACCTCTACATCGGCAAACCGCCCATGACCCATTTTATAATCTCCGCCTAGATGGACACGTTTAACCCGTTTCATCACAGACAAAACGCTCGGTTCAATAGGCACCGGATAAAATTGTTCTATGCTTAACGGTTCACCTAGCAGAGCAAGTGCCGCTATGTATTCAGCAGAAAACTTCCCCTGTTCCCCAGTTTTAGGCTCGGTTATAACAAGGGCATCGTCCCCGCCCCCTGAAAAACTAATGTTTATCTCACTAATATTATCAACACTAAACTTATGTTCGGCGTATAGTGCCTTTGCACCGTCTGCTACAAATGAACCTGCCGTACAAAAAGCATAGTTCTTGAACCATAAGCCCGGTTTCGCTATGCGCCAGCCGTTCACTCCAAAACTATCAAAATCTAACTGCTCTTTGCCTATGCTATAGACTGCCAAAAAGCCCCATTTATTATCAAATAAGTCTCTATCAGCAACAAGCCCCGCTTTAGCCCAGCCGACTGCTTGAACAGCAGCCTGCGCCGCAAGTCCTGCGTGGAGTGGCTTGATAGGTGTGCCAAACATTAGTCGCAAGCCTGATGACTGCGTTGCCGCTATTGCCAAGGCAGTTTTTATGATGTCTCGTTCGTTATTTAAGTAGCAAATAGCGGCGGTAGCAGCGATACCTCCAAGCGTGGCAGTATTGTGCCAGCCCCGCGAATAGTGCCAATCGCCAACTGCCGTGCCAAGATGCGCCATAAGCTCTACACCTATAGCATAAGCTGATAAAAATCGCCTGCCGTCCGTGTTTTCATCAACACTGCTTAAAAGTGCTGACAAAACAACCGATGACGGATGCCCGCGAATATCCTGATGCACATCATCGTAGTCTAGCAGGTGCGCCTGAAAACCGTTGAACAGTGCCGCCTGCCTAGCGGTGGCTGTGCGGTGTTGCCCAACTAGCATATATTTGTCTGTGCCGCCCTCGTCTATGAGCCATTTTAATAGTATCTTAGCATAGTCGTTATCACGAGCTTGCAGGCTAGATGCAAAGTAGTCCGTAATGCCATTTATAGCGCACTCTGCAACGGCTTTATCCGCTACGGGGGCACTTGTGAATATAGCGTTAATTAGTTTAGATAACATATTCTTCTATTTCACCTGTTTGGCGCAGGAAACGTCTAGTTCGCTCATCACTGGGGCGTTCAAACAGCTGCCGTGCGCTACCACGCTCCACAACCTGTCCATCAGCCATAAATATAACGTGGTCTGACACCTTGCGCGCAAACTCCATCTCGTGGGTGACGATTATCATTGTAGTTTTTTCACGCGCCAAGTTCTGAATAACGTCTAAAACTTCATTGATAAGCTCTGGGTCTAGCGCAGAGGTCGGCTCATCAAACAATATTACCTTAGGGTCCACAGCAAGTGCCCTAGCAATAGCCACACGCTGCTGTTGCCCGCCTGATAGTGTAATAGGATACTGCGCCGCCTGCGGTAGCAATCCGACCCGCTCCAGCAGCTCCAAGCCCAATGCGCGAGCATCTGCCTTAGAGAACCCTTTCGTGTATATCAAGGATTCCGTTACATTCTCTAATGCAGTCTTATTCCTAAACAAATTATAACTCTGAAACACCATAGCAGACTGCCTCCTAATGGCAATCTCGTCTCTACTGCTGTATTTAGTGGCATTTAATCGCACTTCGTCAATGCGTATCTCACCAGCATCAGGCTTTTCAAGAAAATTTAAGCAACGCAGGAGCGTTGATTTACCGGAGCCTGAATGCCCTATAATAGAGAGCACCTCCCCTTTCAACACCTCAAGGCTGACATCTGCCAACGCTTGGCGGTTATTAAACTTCTTAGATAGTCCTTTTATTTCAATCATATTTCCCCCCCTATCTTTTATACGGAGCGGCGAGTTTATTTTCCAGTTTGCGCTGCGCAAAAGAATAGAGCACAACAATTCCCCAATACATCAGCCCGACTGCAAGATACGTTTCAAAGAACCTGAAGTTAGCAGCACTCAACATCTTACCTGCGGCTAACATCTCGGTAACTCCCACAAAGAACGCCACCGATGAATCTTTTAAGAGCGATATGAGCACATTACCCATAGCAGGCAAGGCAATAACAAAGGCTTGCGGTAGTATTATGCGTCTGTAAATCTGTGCAATACTAAAGCCAACCGTTAACCCCGCCTCCCTCTGCCCTAAATCAACAGAGGATAAAGCTGCCCTAAAAATCTCTGACAGATAAGCCGCAAACTTGAATGAAAAGCATGCTACGGTAACCGTAACCGCTCCCACTGGTATAAGTATGGGGAACAGTTGCGGTAGCCCGTAGTATGCTATGAAGAGCAACACCACTGACGGCAGTGCCCTAAAAAATGAAATATAGGCGGTAACGAGCGAAGACAAAACAGGAACTTTTTGCGTTTGCACAAGTGCAAGTGCAAGACCTATTATTATAGCAAAGGACATAGACGCACCTGCTATAAACAACGTCATAGGCAAATACGGCAATATCTCTGGGAAGTTTTCTAAGAAAAACCCAAAATCAAAATCTATCTTGCTCACAACACCGCCCCCCTTAAACTATTTAGAGATGTCTTCGCCGAAGTATTTTATAGCCAGCTTAGCTATAACTCCTTCTTTTTTCAGTTCAGTAAGCGCCTTGTTAAATTCCTTTTGCAGCTTTTCTCCCTTAGCATCTTTGCTGAATGGATATCCCACAGCCTCGTTCACAAGCGCATCGCCCACCAACTTGAATGGCAGATTGCGTTGCTTAATCTCAGCAAGCAGGATAGGTCTTGAATTTACGTATCCTTGAACTCTCTTCAACTCCAGCTGTTTCATAGCTTCGCCACGTGTTTCGTAAGTGATGATTTTTGCCTCGCCATTAGGGAAAGCAATTCTCAGATTGTTCAAATGCTGTGAACCTAGCACGCCCGCTACTTGCTTGCCATAAAGGTCTTTTATGGTTTTGATATCCTTGTAGTCAACGTGCGTTACAAGCTGACTGCCGTAGTAGCTGTAAGGCTGAGAGTAAAGATACTTCTCCTGCCTAGCGGGTGTAATAGAAAATACATTGGCGATGGTGTCAAGACGCTTCGCATCAAGCTGACCAACAAGCCCTGCGAACTCAGTATTGACCCATTCAATCTTGTAACCGAGCTTCTTTGCGATAGCTTCAGTCACTTCAACATCAAAGCCAACTAGCTTGCCGTCTTGTTTGAACCCATTAGGGAAACTTTGCCCCGTAGAACCAACCTTCAAAACCTTTGAATCTGCAGCAAAAGCAGCAAAGGTGAAACTAAATAGAGCCAAAGCAACAAATGATAACCTTTTCATAACTACTCCTTTTATTTATGAGCTTTTGCCCATTTTATATACAAATTTTCATCAACAATCTTCTCAAAATACACAGTCGTATGGTCGCTCGTGAGCTTTGTCCTGCCTATTTCCTTAAACCCATACCGCATATACAACTGAGGTAGCCACGGATGTTCCAACGCAGTGCCAACTGTAAGCGCAGGTAGCTTTAATTGCTTTTTGAGTATATTTCGTTCAAGCCACTCAAAGAGCTTTCTTCCGTGCCCCTTGTTGCAATAGTGCGGATGTGTAGCAAACCAGCCCAAGTGCGGTAGTCCGAATGGTCCAGGATTATTTCCCCAGGGTAGCCTCAGGCTGATTGTTGATACAAAACGGCTATCCTCCTCCAATAGATAGACGAGGTTAGATGCAATATGCTCCTCAATCAGCTCTTGCGTGGCATTATAGGCGGCAAAGTGTATGCCCAGCCGCTCGCTATCCTCATAAGCTAGATGCAGAAGCTCCCTGTATGGGGCACTATCCGCCTGACTAACTGCCCTAATAGATGCCATTATAGCAGCCCTGATTTATCAGCATAAGCAATCACTTCATCTACCTTTTGTAATGCGCCACCTAGATATTTGCGCGGGTCTAACAGTTCGTCTAGCTTGTCCGCAGTAATAGTAGCTTTAATGCGCGGGTTTTCAAGCAGAACATCCTTAAAGGGGCGTTTTTGTTCGTGCGACTTCATCGCCCCATCATATACCAGCTCATGCGCCGTCTGCTTGCCGACCGTATGTCCTAGTTCCAGCATTATACGCTCCGACAACATTAACCCATTTAAGAGGTTCAAATTTTTGAGCATATTATCAGCGTTCACCTGAATGTTCGGCAACAAGCTGATAGCAAGCTGCAACTGTGCTGATAAATATATATTTATCTCAGGCAGAGCAAGCCATTCCAGTCGCCAGCTGATAGCCTCGCGCTCGTGTTCCATATTCATAGAGCCATAGATAAGTGAAACATCCTTTAATATCGGTGCTGTCAGGCTCGCTAGCCCCTCAAAGAGCGCGGGATTGCGCTTGTGGGGCATAGTGGATGAGCCAACTTTCCCCTCGTTAAAGGGTTCTTCTACCTCGTTAATTTCAGTGCGCATCAGGTTGTAAAACTCATTGCCGATTTTTCCAAGCGTTCCGCTAATCAATGCTACTACTGATGCATATTCTGAAATTCTATCACGTGCCGACTGCCAGCCGATATTAGGGGCGTTTAGTCCAAGCGCAGCAAGCGTTCTGCGCTCTACCTCAAAACCAATCTCACCCATAGCGGCATTTGTGCAGACAGCACCATTTATGTTACCCGTTAAAACACGTTCCTTTATGGCTTGCAGCCGTTGCAGGTGGCGAACAAACTCATCAAGATAGACAGCCAGCTTGAAACCAAATGTGATAGGCAGAGCTTGCACGCCATGTGTGCGCCCGCTCATAGGGGTGTTTTGATAACGTTTAGCCTGTTTCTTCAATATATTAGCAATCAATTTGCAATCGCGCTCAACAATAGCAAAGCTGTCTTTCAGCTGTAGCACCATACCCGTGTCAACAATATCTTGCGTTGTGGGACCATAGTGGACATACTCTCCTTCTTCGCCACACTGGTTTTGCAGAGCGCGGACGGTTGAAACAAAGGAGTGCTTTAGCTTGGCAATGCCAGCTGCTACCTCTTTAATATCAATCTTGCTAGCATCAACGCTGGCTATCTTATCGGCGGCGGCTTTCGGTATGACACCAAGCTCCCCCTGCACCTTTGCAAGCGCAACTTCAATAGCTACATGCTTCGCAATTCTACTCTCCTCAGACCAAACTTCACGCATCTCATGCGTGCCAAAACTGCCACCTAGTGTAACAAAATCAATAATGTGAGATGCCATAAATTCCCCTCCCATATAACCTAATAATCACATAAACATAGTAGGTATATATGATTACTAGTAATACTTCAATATGTCAAGGGGAAAAATTAAAAATATTTTTATAGAGACGAAAAATTGAAGTTAAACGCACACCTTATCAGCATATTCCAGCTTCCATCTGTCCCAGTCGGCGTTGGAGGTGCTCTTTAGCTCAGTCTTTTCGCCCGCTACTAGGTCGGCTAAATGGTGGATAGTTTTACTGCGCTCATAAAGATTACGCGTGCAACCCATGCAATGCACCGCTATATCATTAGCAGGAAACTCTGCTAAACGCTCACTTTTATGCTTTTCCAACTCGTCTATGGATAGTTTGCTCACAAGGCTAGCCCCGCAACAATGACTTGCTCCTCTGTTGTATTTAGACTCAACCACTTTTATATTCATTCTATCAAGCAGCTTTCTAGTGCCGTCATAGACATCTTCACGTCCACGAATGTTACAAGAATCATGCATTGATATCTCAAGCCCACCGTAGTTTGGGAAAACGTAGTCAATATCGGCTAGCACCTGCCATACCGTTTTAGTGTTATATTTCTTGCTTAGACGGTTTTCACAACCCGGACAGGCGGTGAACAACATGTCATCGGCATTGATAGGCATATCGCGCTTGCAACAAGCGTTTAGCAACCTAATGTCGCTATATTTGCCATGCAATATTGATATTATTTTATCAGCTAGTGCAGGTTTATAGACCTGCAACGCACAGCCGGGAAAGTAATAAACAGCCATTTAATGCCTCCATTTGCTGGTATCAACACCTTCATTTTCCAGCAATTTTAATTTAACGCCAACACCACCCGCACTATAACTACCTAACGCACCCACACTAACAACACGATGACACGGCACG
Organism: Candidatus Termitispirillum reticulitermitis; assembly: GCF_054655775.1. Taxonomy (NCBI): domain Bacteria; kingdom Pseudomonadati; phylum Deferribacterota; class Deferribacteres; order Deferribacterales; family Termitispirillaceae (SeqCode); genus Termitispirillum (SeqCode); species Candidatus Termitispirillum reticulitermitis. The sequence goes on from NZ_BAAIHG010000035.1 coordinate 6,690, forward strand.
ATAAGCACAAACTTATTCTTCGCCATTAGGCTACCAACAGCACGAGCCGCCTTAGGACTGCCTGCAATAGCTGCAAGCTGCCCATAAGTGAACACCTGCCCCTTAGCTGACGCAAAGAGCTGCCTATACACCATACTAGCAAAGATACTCATTTTGCCGAGATTAAGCAAATCTACAGAAAACGGTGGCTTTTCGTAGCTACTATAGTTAGACAAATACTCAAAAACTTTCGGCAAGTCACGCTTTAAGTTGCCCTTTTCTGCCACTTTGTCAAGCTCTGCATATCTCTTATTCAACATAGCACCACTGAGCTTGCCATTTTCCCAATAAACATACAGCTTGCCAGCCAGTGGCACATCAACAACATCTACATACATAATCATTTCACCTCGTAGACCCGACCCCACGGATACATATTTATGACCTCTGCATATCTGCTCTTATCATAGCTACCTAGCAAAAATAACTGCACAAACATAGTGTTATATTCCGCCTCTGGCACAACATAGCCTAGCACGGTATCGCCACCGTCATTCAGCGATATAAAATTTAGCTCGCTATATAGTCCTGTCTCTTTAGAGCGCGTTATATTGCCAGTGCGCACGTCAACGCTAACTATTCGCTTTAACGGCACTTTACCATTGAGCATCCCGACAGCTAAGTCAACCTGCACATTGCCACACCTAGTTTCATCAGCACCAGAGGGGATACACTCCATACCAACTATCCCGCTTGTAGCGTAGCCCTGCTTGCCAGTAGCCACATCCCAAGAGCCAATATAGTGAATAGACGTGTATTTGCCTATCATATCATTAGTGAACGATATATAGACATTATGTTTTTCAAGCGGTGCCGCATAAGTCTCCGCCAACTCTATAATGCTGGATGCAGACTCACCGTCATCCACCCTAGCAAGCACATCTTTAATGCCATTATTAGCTAAATATCTGATAATATTAGATGCAGTGGATTGCTCAGATATAAAACTCCTAGCAATAAGCCAAGTTTTTAATGAGTTTTGCGACATACCATCGTGGAATGTGGCGAGTTTAGCTTGCGCCTCTATAGCAAGACCAAAATCCCACCATGTGTAGACTGCGGCACCTTCAGGCAGCGTATTGCGCATAACATTGAAAGTTCTGTATAGTTGTGGCGGAATAGAGACGTTCGGCTGCGCAAAAAATACAAAGCTCCTGTTAGGAACAGCAGCCACCACCGCTATGAGCATAACACCCGCAAGATAGCCCAATACACGCTTAAATATAATATTGCGCAACGGCAGTCTATCAGCCGCAATATTGATTAAATAGCCAAGCCCCGCCCCTAAAAATGGTATCAAATACATCACAAAACGCATTGAGCTGAACAATACCATAACACCCATAACAAATATAGGTAGCGCAGGCACCATCTGCTTGATATTGCGAACACAGAGCAACACAAAACCAGCTAGCGCAATAAAAAACACCACCGGATGAAAGAACGAATTAAATATTTCATTAGCTGACAGGTTGCGCACCTCTGTTATAGTCTTATACACATTTGGATAGCCCCCAGCGATATTATCCTGACTGAACAAATACACCTTCATCAGTGCCAGCAGATTTTCTGCTGCCTCCCCCAGCAAGAGCGGGTTAGCAAACAGAATAAACACCACAACCGAGATGATAATATCCCTTATGTTGTGCTTCCTGCTGACAAATAGCGATACTGCAAGCGTACCCAAAAATAGCAACAGGAATAACGCATGCTCATACCACCAATAAAATAATAACTGCGAAAGCCCCGCTAACGCAGAGAATATAAACAATAGATGCTTTTTGTCAGCCCTAGATGCTAACAATATAAACATTGATATTAAAAACGGAAATAACAGATTTAATGAGTCCGTATCTATCCTGCCTGGACCTGTCCGCATATAATACATGCCGCCGAATGCTGCTAGCACGCCACCGACAATGCCCGCTACAGGATAGCCTACAATGTAAAAATATACCGCAAAAGGGACAATAAATAACCCCGCAAGTATAGGGATAAGCCACAACCCCGCCTCATAAACGTTTTCACCAAAGAACGGCATCAACTTGGCAAGCATAACAACTAGCATTGGTGCAGGTTTCTTGACACGAATGCCGTCTGGATAATACATTAACTCATCATTTGACATATTATCATACGCACCAGCACGGTATTCCTCCGCATGGCGCGCCCAATAGTAAGCGTCCAGCGTGCTGACCATAGGCACATCGCCCTGATAGTAGCTGTCAGTGTAGTTTTTCCAATACTTCGTATATTGGGCATGCCTTGACATATACGCGCTACTACATGCGGCAAACACTACAAAAACAAATATTAAGACCGATACATACCTTTCTAGCTTACTCATATATATATACGCCCGCCTTGCAACCTTGCGTTCCGCTTATGCGTTCTAATGATAAAATCATATATCAGTCGGACACCAAACCCAGTAGCATTTTTGCCAAGCACCGGATGCTCTATGCCTAAAAAACCGGGTCCCGCAATATCTAAATGCACCCATGGACAGCTACCAACAAATTCGCGTAGAAATAGCCCTGCTATTATCGCTCCGCCCTTGCGCGGGATAGATGACATATTCTGTAAATCAGCACCTTTGCCCTTTATCTGCTCAAGATATTCCTCTACAAGCGGCATCTCCCAAACCCTTTCGCCACACCATTGAGAAGACTCCAACATCAGCCTGCTAAGCTCACGTCTGTTAGAAAATAAGCCCGCACAGAAATCCCCCAGTGCAATACTACAAGCACCCGTGAGCGTTGCGATATCTAGTATATACTCAGGGTTGGTTTCGGCAGCTAGCGACAATGCATCAGCTAGGAGCAACCTGCCCTCAGCATCAGTATTCAATATTTCAACTGTCTTGCCTGAATATGACCTAACTATATCGCCCGGGTGGATTGCGCCACCACCTATTATATTCTCCGCCAATGGGATATATGCCCGAACATTTATCGGCAACTCCATAGTCGCTATCATACTTACAATTCCAAATACGGTAGCCGCACCAGCCATATCGCAACGCATATCATCCATAGCATCACTAGGTTTCAGATTAGTGCCACCAGAGTCAAAGGTCACCCCTTTGCCAACAAGAGCAATGTGCCTAGCAGTGCTGTGATTGCCCTTATACTTCATAATAATAAAGCGCGGTTTATTGACACTGCCACGTCCAACGGCTGATACAAGTTGCAATCCCTTTTCCTCCAGCTCATTTTCATCAAGCACATCTACAGCAATGCTACTAATTGAACTAGTTTTCACATATTCGGCAAAGGTTTCAGGGAGCAACACATTAGATGGTGCGTTGACTAGGTCGCGCACGATGTTAACGTGTCTGCACAATTCAAGCCATTTATGATTAGAAGTCTCATCCATAAACTGCATAACATCGTCCCTGCGAGTCATCACCTCTATATTCTGCAACGCAATAGGCTTAGCCTCGTGCTTAAACATATCATAGCGATAGATAGACAATAACAAACCACCTACAATAGCCGCCGTTGATAAAACCGCCTCATTTTTTGTATCAAGGAATCGTTTAAGCTGCTCCCTCTTAATGGTAGCCCACATATCCTCAAACGCAAGTATTGAAACTGATTTTATATTGTCCTTTACTAAAGCTCTGCCCAGCGTTGCTCCTAGCGCACGGAATGCACCTGATACAGCATGAGGGTCATAATCAGAGCCATAAATATTGCTCTCGCCCGTTTTCAGAATATTCATCTCTTTTGTGATGTTAAGAGCATAGACCTTTTTAGTCTCCCCCATTATGGTAACGAAAAAGTTCCTTATGCGCTCCTCTTTATCGCTAAAGAAACCTGCATTGATAATAGCTGATAATGCACTCGCTATCTCATTACCAAGCATAAGATACTGCGCTCCCTCATACATGGGGACGACAATAGACTCCATTTCAGATTCAAAGATATCTTTTTTGCGGCAAACTAGATTCATAAAAATGCTCCAAAAAATGCACTAGTTTGGAATATAACATTAGATAAATTTCTTGTCCAGTGGATTAGTCCAAAAACTACCGCCCGTCCGCAGTCAAGATATACGTAATGCCCCCTCCCTTACCCACTCCGCACATGCAGACGCAATGAGAAGATGGGAAGGATGACAAGCAGTTGTCATCCTTGGGGAGGGGATACCTTGCAAATGTGGCTAAAGTTAAAACCCTATTGTAGCCTCTATTGCATATCGTTCGTCTTTCAAGTCGCCCGCTTTCTTGCCCACTTCTTCGGTGTAGTAAGCAAAGTCAAGCTTCAATACAAATAGGTTAATCCCTGCGCCGAATGTTGCATAGCCCTGATGTATGCCACCGCGCACAGCCAAGTGGTCAGCTAGCACGCGCGCCTCAATACCAGCATTCAGGTGCTTCATAAAGCCACCCTCATATTCATAAGCACCTGTTATATCAACATAGTCAACTATAATATCAGTCTTGAGTGGTCCTAGCGTTGGCGATATGCCAAACGACACGGTCGCAGTGGTAGGGATAGCATCAGCGTCTCCAGAATTAACCGCTTTAATATTATTGAGAGCAAAGCCCACACGTGGATTCAGCCCATCCATAGTGAAGTTATAGATAGTGCCCACGTCAACCATCAGCATAGTGCTATCAGACGTGTTGTCTAGGTTAAAGTCCACATCGCCGTCTGCAACATTTGCCCAGTTGTAAGACATATAGTAGGTGCTACGCTTTATTATACGCGGAGTAACGCCCACTTGTAGCTTATCTTGAACAAAACTATGTCCAATACCTAGCGCAACACCACCTTCAGCCTCTAAGTCAAGGTCTAGGGCAGGCACTTGTTGGTTCGTTACTATGCCCAAACTGGGTAATATTATATTTACAAGGTCATTATAGTCTGCTTGTGATATGCAATAGCCTTGATAGCAATATTGACTACCAACAAGACCGCCAGCTATAACATCTGCTATTGGCGTGCCTGTGATGTTCATCGCCACGCTACCTGCACCATAAGCACCTATAAGCATATTTTTCTTATAGAATGCTGGGAATGCGCCAACATTAGCGGTCATCGGACTGTTGATGTTGTCTAACAGCAACTTTACCGTTGCATCGTCATCGTCCTTTACCTTGTCCAAGTCGTTCACAAAGTCCATCGTGTTAGTGCCGAGAGAGGCATTCACTGGTGCTACGTCAACATACCACGTCTTTATGCGCGTCAATCCCGCAGGGTTGTAAAACGGCGCATACTTGCTGTCGCTCTTGGTGTAGTTGGCATCGCCCATACCCAGTGCCGCTACTGAACGTAGCCTAGACGGATACGCCTTAGTAGCCTTTTGCTTGCTAGCCGCAAAGCTAGCTACGCTAAATGCGATGCATAGCGCAAACACTAAAAATACTCTAAATAAGCCTTTCATATTATCCTCCAATAATATTCACATCTATACTTGTCTGCGCCCCTCTATGGCGCGCAACATAGTCATCTCATCAGCATATTCAATATGCGTCCCCAGCGGTATGCCGCTAGCTAGTTTCGTAATCTTCAGCTCCGTGAAATGTTTCAGCTTGCGCGCTAAATACGTTGCTGTCGTCTCCCCATCAACATCGGGGTTGGTAGCAAGGATTACCTCCTTCACTCTATCAGCAGCTATACGCCCTATAAGCTCATCTATACGCAGATTATCTGGACCAATCCCCTCTAGCGGCGATATTTTGCCCCCAAGCACATGATAAACTCCCTTAAAATAACCCGTCTGTTCTACAACAAACAAATCCTTTACCTCTTCCACCACACAGATAGAGGTTTTATCGCGGTATTCATCTGTACATATCGGACAAACATCGCTCTCAGATAACCCGCCACAAACAGAACAAAATACAGCATTATCCTTAAATGCTGTTATCCGAGAGGCTAGTTTATGGACATCGTCAGCGTTCATTCTGATGATGTGCATAGCTAAACGGGTGGCTGTTTTTCTGCCTATGCTAGGCAGACGCGCTAGTTCATAGACGCAGTCTTCCAGTAGCTTGATTTTACTCACGCTAGAACAGCCCGGGTATGTTTAACCCGCCGGTTAATTCCTTCATCTTGTCTTGCATTAGCGAATGAGACATTCTAACAGATTCATTTATAGCTGCAAGCACTAAATCTTGCAACATTTCAACGTCCTCTGGGTCCACAATCTCTTTCTTAATCGTCAAACTCACAAGCTCCTGCCTGCCGTTCATCTCTACCTTTACCATACCGCCACCAGTTGAGGCTGTCACAATCTCGTTTGCGACCTCTTCCTGCGCATCAGCAAGCCGCTTTTGCATTTGCTGTGCCTGTTTCATAATATGTTGCATA
>NZ_BAAIHG010000036.1:0-12731 GCF_054655775.1 Candidatus Termitispirillum reticulitermitis
GCCTGTGGGCTGTAGGTCTATCCGCAACATAGCTTCTTTATAGTCTTGACATTTGTAAGCTATGAAAGAAATAGCTAGAACCAACGATATTGCAAAAGCTACGGTGGCTTTGGGAAACATACTCATTAAATCAACCTCTCAAAATAGTGGAACCTCCATAAACTATCTTACTACATTTAGTTTGTCAAATAATTTTGATATATTGACAGAACGCAAAATAGTATTATATTATTAGATACGCCAACATTTATTCCATAAAATGTTTTGTGCCAATTGGAGGATTTATGGTTTTAGACGATACTGACAAGAAGATTATAAATATGTTGTTGCAGTCTGGCAGGGTGTCCTATACGGACATCGCGAGAGCTGTTAATATGAAACCGCCCTCTGTTATAGACCGCATTAGGAAGCTGGAGGGGGACGGCATCATAAAGGGCTACACCGCTACCATTGACTACCAGAAGCTGGGCTATGGCGTTACCGCCTATATAGGCATATCGCTTGAGAGCACAGAGCACATGACGACTGTGGACGCGCTTATCCGCAATGCAGACGATGCGCTTATCAGCTGTTGCCACGTTGCGGGCGACTTTACATTGATAGCAAAAGTCGTAACGGAGACGACCGATTCGCTTGCTCATATCGTTAAAAACCTTCGCGCAATACAGGGGGTTACTAAAACTAATACAATCCTTATTTTTTCTACGCTTATGGACCGTCCGCGTGTTTTAGATTAAACGTTAATGTCTGATATTTCAGCTGGGTTACAGGAGCATAGGGAGATAATAGATAGGGTGGACAATAGCATTGCCGAGTTGCTATCTATGCGATTTGAGTTGACGGATTCTATAGGAACGCTGAAACGTGAGGCTAATATTAGTCTGTCTGACAGCGAGCGTGAGACAGCGATTATTGAGCGTGTTTCGGAACTTGCAGTTGGCTTGGAACGTGAAGAGATTGCTAAAATATATGCCACTATATTTGCAGTTAGCAAAGCCAGGATGGCAAAGAGCTAAGGAGGACTTTCGTTTGGATTCTGATGATATACCGAGTTTAATTTTTACCATTTTATCTGTCTTATTTTTTGCTTTTCTATCGTTATCAGAGGCTATCATAGGTGGGCTTGGATGGTTGCGCATACGACGGCTGTTGGAAGAGGCTGACGAGAGACATCCGCGCCTAGAAGCACTGTGGAATAACCGCTCAAACCAGCTTGCTCTTACTGTCAGGCTTGCTAAATTGGCTACCGTTATGCTAATTGCGGCAACCACGCTTTCCGATTCCTCTGCTTTCTGGCTTGCCAATGTTGTTGCCGCATTAGTTTTGGTAGGCGTAGTGCTTCCTACGCTGCTGGCAGATATTGCAACTAAAAGGCTATTGGTCTCAACGCTCCATACCTTATATCCATTTTATGTGCTCTTTTATCCGATGACGTCCCTTGTAGGCAAGCTTTCTGCTTGGAATAAACGTATCTTTGGGGATAGAGAGGGCAAATCTGTCGTCACTGAAGACGATATAGAATATATGCTTGACGTAAGTGGCAAGCAAGGCGTGCTTGAGGATGGGGCGCACGAGATGATAAGTGGCGTGTTTGATATATCGGAAATGCAGGTTAAAGAGGTTATGGTGCCACGCACCGATATGATAGCTATTTCACAGGACATATCAAAGGATGAACTGCTTGATATAATAGAGGAATGTGGCTATTCAAGAATCCCTGTCTATGAAGAAACACTTGATAACATCAGGGGCATCTTATATACAAAAGACGTAGTTAAGATGTTACGTGAAGGGGCGGACATAACTGAGTATATGAAACAGATTCACGAGGCATTGTTCGTGCCTGAAACTAAGTGGGCTGACGATATGCTCAGAGAACTACAGCGAGCGCATCTGCAAATGGCGGTTGTAGTGGATGAATACGGTGGGGTAGCGGGTATTGTCACTATGGAGGATATACTGGAACAGATTGTCGGTGATATATGGGATGAGCACGATGATACAGCAGAGCTGATAACCAAGATAGATGACACCATATATAAGGTGAACGCACGCACGACTATCTATGACTTATACGAATATTTTCAAATTGAAGATGAAGATGAGGAGCGTGGCTACGATACAGTAGGCGGACTAGTATATTCGCTGGCGGGCGAGATACCCCAAGTGGGGGATAAGTATGATTGGCGCGACTTCAACATATCTGTCAGCAAGATGGATAATAACAGAGTAGAGGAGGTAGAGCTGGTGCGAAATCTGTTATAGATATTTTCAGCCCTTGCTCTTGACTTGCTAAACTATCTGTATTATCATTAAATCTCCGTTGTATTTTGGAGGTTCATTTGAGTCTGAATAAACGTTTAGGGCGTGGGCTAGAGTCTTTAATTCCCATTGGCGGTAGCGACTCTGCGGGGCAAAGCGATATTAATGCACGATTTCGTGAGATTGACATTACCGACATTATGCCCAACATAAAGCAACCACGTAAAGACTTTGATAAGGATGCACTTGAGGCTCTCGTATCATCGGTGCGAGATAAGGGCGTGTTGCAACCGATAGTCGTAGTTAAAACTAGCGAATCAAAATATATGCTCATATCGGGAGAGCGTCGCTGGCGTGCTGCAGGCTTTGCGGGCTTAAAAACACTGCCCGCACTCATCACAGAGCCACTTGCCGATACAGATAATTTAGAATTAGCTTTAATAGAAAACACTCAAAGGGACGACTTAAAGCCATTAGAGCTTGCGCGGGCATATAGAGAGCTAATGGATAGTTGCGACTACAGGCAGGAGGACGTAGCTAGGATTGCTGGCAAAAGTCGCCCCGCTGTAGCAAACACGTTAAGACTGCTAGATTTGCCGACAGACGTATCAGATGCATTGGAACAAAAGCTAATATCAGAGGGGCATGCAAGAGTTTTTCTATCCATACCTAAAAATTATTGCCATAAGCTGTTAAATGACGTATTATCAAGGAACTTGTCCGTTAGGCAGACAGAGCTTTTGGCAAAGCGCATACAGGACGAGGCTAACGGCAGGGGTGCTAGTGTAGCTAAAAATAGCGAGACACAGGGCAGTGCTAGCCTAGATGCTGATATCCTAGCAATTGTGCGTGAAATGGAGCAGTTTTTTGACTCTAAAGTGTCGTTTAAGACGCGCGGTAAAAACAGAGAGCGCGGCGTGATAGAGATACGCTACGACTCGCAGGACGATTTAGACAGGATAGTAAATAAAGTCAGGGGAGAAGTATAGATGTTGAAAGTTACGAAGGAAAATACTGGTGTTGATGCCCTGCTGGGGCAGAATACATCCTTCAATGGAACGCTGGTTTTTGACGGCATAGTCCGCATTGACGGCAACTTTGAGGGAAAGATTAAGACCAATGACACGCTCATAATAGCCGAATACGGTAAGGTCAACGCTGAGGTAGAGGCGGGGGTCGTTAAAATACTAGGCGACTTTTCGGGCACTATATCTGCAAGTAGCAAGGTAGAGATGTATAAACCTGCGCAAGTAAAGGGTGTTTTAAGAACGCCTAATATCCGTATGGAAGAGGGTGTTATGTTCAATGGTAGCACCGAAATGGGGCGTTCTGGCGGGACGTCGTCATCAACAGAAGACTAATCCATGCGTAGACCGCTTATAGCTGCCAACTGGAAGATGTTCCTTACCCCTGATGAGGGCGTATCTCTTGTGAAATCCGTTATGGCGGCTAATGTGGACTATGCTAAAGTTGACGTTTTAGTATCCCCTAGTTTTACTTCGCTTTATGCGGTATTTAATGCCGTTAAGGTTGCGGGCAAGCCTGTATCAGTTGCCGCACAGAATATTTGTGCTGAAGACGAGGGAGCATTTACAGGCGAGGTAAGTTTGCAGATGGTAAAGGGTTGCGGTGCGGGTGCTGTTATACTTGGGCATTCTGAACGGCGCAACATCTTCAGCGAAAGCGATGAGCTTATAAATAAGAAAGCTATAAAGGTGTTATCAGGCGGGCTTACCGCATTGTTGTGTGTCGGCGAGCTATTAAATGAGCGCGAGTCAGGCAAAGCTGATGCGGTAGTGGTGGCACAGCTGGATAAGAACCTTAAAGGTGTGAAAGATTTGAGCAAGGTTGTTATAGCTTATGAACCTGTATGGGCTATAGGTACGGGCAAGACGGCTACGCCTGCGGATGCCGAAGCAATGCATAAAACTATCCGCACATTTATAGGTAGCACTTATGGAGTAGCGGTAGCTGACAACCTGCGCATACTTTACGGCGGCAGTGTAAAGCCTGATAATATATCTATGCTTATGAAAGAACCTGACATAGATGGTGCACTCGTAGGTGGTGCCAGCTTAAAGGCTGACCAGTTTCTAAAAATTATAAACTACTAGGAGAGTCCTTTGTATAGTATTGTATTAGCCTTTCATGTGTTTGTTTGCGTGCTCTTGATAGTTGCAGTTCTCTTGCAGTCAGGCAAGGAAGGCGGGCTTGGCGCATCGTTCGGCGGCGGGGCGGGCGACAATATGTTTGGTCCGGGTGCCCCAGCTAACATTATGAATAAAGTCACAACCGTGATAGCGGCATGTTTTTTACTGCTATCTCTAACGCTTGCTTTAATGTCAGATGACAGGGCTAAGGACAGCATATTGAAAGATTACGAAGCTACCCAGCAGCAACAGCAACAATAGTTGCCTATGTAAATTATGCCAAGAAAGTCGCTACTTTGCCTATCTACTCTGTTTCTGTTCCTCGTTGCCGTTTCTTGCGACAACAAGGGTAAGTCTAGCATAGCTGACGAACATCTACCTTTGAGGGAACGTTCTGTGAGCCACCCCAATGGTGATATGCTGGTATATGCGATGTTTGGTGAACCGCTGAATATGTTGCCTCCGCTGGCTACCGACCATCCCTCGCATGAAGTGACAGGCTTGGTGTATAACGGGTTGATAGCAGTTGATAAGAAGTTAAACCTTAAAGGAGATTTGGCAAAACGCTGGGAAGTCAGCTCTGATAATCTAAAAATTACATTTCATCTAAGAAACGATGTGCTGTGGCACGATGGTGTTCCGTTTAATGCGGAGGATGTTATCTTTACCTACGAGTTCATAGTAAATCCTAATACGCCGACTGCTTATGGAGACGACTTTAAGCATATTAAAAATATCTATGCACCCGATAACTGGACAGTTGTAGTAGAATATAATGAACCTTATGCCCCTGCACTGCTTAGTTGGGGCACGTCAATACTGCCGAAGCACCTGCTAGCTGATACACCACCTGTGCGCTCTGCCCTGCAGAGGAATCCGATAGGCACGGGACCGTTTATCTTTGCTGGCTGGGAGGCTAACAAGTCTATTACATTGCACGCTAATCCTGCATATTATAAGGGGCAACCTTATATATCAACTATCCAGTTTCGGTTCTTTCAAGACCAGAGTGCGGGTTTTATGGAGCTATTGAACGGTTCGGTAGATGTAATGCCACTGACGCCTGCACAATATATGAAACAGACTGATACATCGCGATTTAGTGAGCTTTATAATAAATATGACTATCCTGCGTTGGCGTATAGCTATATCGGCTATAACCTGCGCTCTGATATACTTGGCGATAAACGTGTTCGTAAGGCGTTGGCACTGGCAACCCCTAAGGAGCAGATTATTGATAATGTAATGCTAGGTCTTGCACAGTCTGTGGAATCGCCATACTTGCCGGGCACTTTATGGTATAATAGCAAGCTGACGAAAACTGATTACGCCCCTGAAAAAGCCTTGAAGTTGTTAAATGAAGCGGGCTGGGTGAAGAGCGCAAGTGGACTGTTGGAGAAAAGCGGACAGCCGTTGAAGTTAACGCTGACTACCAATCAAAATCCTACTAGGGCACGTATATTAGAGATATTACAGCAAAGCTGGTCAGCGTTAGGAATAGATGTCTCTATTAGGGTACTTGAGTGGGGGATATTCATAAACGAGTATGTTAACAAGGGCAATTTTGATGTAATCATGCTAGGCTGGACTATGGGGATAGACCCGAACCAATCCGCTATATGGCATTCTGCTCCTTGCGATAACAGCGTGGCTACATTAAACTATATATGTTTTAATAATGCACGTGTGGATAGTTTGTTGGAATTGGGCTTAAAGACATTTAACGAAAAGCAGCGCAAAGGCTACTATGACGAGCTACAAACGATATTGGCAGACGAACAGCCCTACACGTTTCTATATGCTCCGCGTGAGGTGCTGGCGGTGGCAAAGCGATTTAAGGGGGTGGAGCTGTCGCCTGCTGGTGTGACGTATAATATAGACGAATGGTATGTGCCTAAAAATGAACAAAAGTATAGGTGAACTTGTTCCTATAGTATTATGTCAGACAATAAAACCAAACTATTCTCTGCTGAATAGAAATTCGTTTAGCAGCGGGATTGAACAAGGAACTGCACATTGAGTTTAGATAAAATAAAGTTTTCCCTCTACATTCAGCCGGGTGCGAAGAATACTGAACTTGCGGGCAAGCATGGCGGGCTGATGAAGTTGCGCATATCCGCCCCGCCAGTTGAGGGTGCGGCAAATAAGGCTGTTGTGGAGTTTGTGGCAGGTTTTTTGGAGCTACCAAAATCCGCTGTTCACATAGTGAGCGGGGAGAAGTCGCGCACGAAAACCATTGAGCTGACAACAAACAACGAGAAAGTAAAGGATAAACTAAGCAAGCTAATTGGAGGATATTTATGATACATCTGCCCATTAAAGAGCTAGATAAATACAAAGATGCTAAAAAGCTTCTGGAGCTTGGCTATGCGTTTATTAAAGATACTGACGTTGCAAGCCTGCCACTAGGCAAGATTACCATAGCCACTGGTGTTGAAGCTACCCTGCAAGAGCACCAGACAGCACCTGCAAGCGAAAAGCTGTTTGAAACGCACGATAAGTTCTTTGATATACAATTTATGGTCAGCGGGCAGGAGCTGTTTGGGTTTGCCAGACGCGAGGAGCTAACGGTAAATAAGCCCTATGACCCTGCAAAAGACATTACTTTTTATAATGAACCTGCAAACAGCGGCTATGTTCTGCTAAAAACAGACGAGATTATCGTGGTATCCCCAGATGAGGCACATAAGCCGTGTTGTTGCTTAGATAACAATCCTCAACTGGTTAAAAAACTTATAATAAAAGTTGCAGTTGGGAAATTCAGGGTTTAATCTCAAAATAGATTTCTATTCTTTATAGAATATCCAACTATCGCCACCTATAAACGGCACTCGTTTTGTATAGCCGTGACGTTGTATAACATCAGACATAGTCTGAATATCACTAATGGTTGCAATCCCTGAAGACAAGAGCCATTCATAAGCTGGAATATAAAAGATTACCTGCTTATCATCGCGAATATCGTTCAGTGCTTTAATCAACGCCTGCTCATCACCAGGGGGAATAGCGATTGCTTCTCGCAAATGCCTAAATAAAATTGGGCGATTTACACAATAAACTGCAATGACAGGCACATTTCTATATGGTTCGGCAAATGCCGCATAATCAAACGTATGAATAAGTTCACTCTCCCCATCCATATAGATATTGCTACTTTTCCAGCAAATCAATGTCAATATCAAGACAATAGTAGTCAATATTGCCTGTCGTATTTTTATTCTACTAATAGCAAAAGAAACTAATTCTTTTGAAACAAGAACTAATAATAAAACCACCGCGGGCATACATGGATAGTAATGTCTTAAAGCGAGAAATATTTCTGGCATATATTTAGCATCTACAAGCAAAACAACGGATAAGCCTAATGTAATTGTAATACACTTTAGCGCGACATCTTTTTTATTATTGCTTCGGCAAAAACCATTATGGTAAATAGATATGCTAGCTAGCGCCGCAATAGTCAATATCCACCAATATAGTGTTCCTCCAAACAAGCCCGAATTAATGTCTGCTATCATTTTTATTAGCACTCTAGCAGTCTCGCCAATATCCCTACTAGCGCGCCAATTGGTGCCAGCAACCCCATAGAATACATATTGATGTGCAATAAAGCTAAATATCAAAGCTATAGCACATTTAGTAATATCCTTAAAGCGTTTCTGCCGAGCTAAACTTATGAGTGGTATAACGGCTATGCCTGTCAGCCATGGAGCAAAATAGTAGTATGCATCAAAACCCAAGAAAAAGACTATGGCTAACAAAATATAAAACTTTCCTGAAAGTTTGGACTTGTCAAGCATATCTAATGCCATATACAGCAGTAACGTAAAAAAGAATGTGGCCATTGTAAATGAACGACCAGATATAACAGTGTGTACAGCTGCACTACTAAAGCCATAAAATATTAGTGGCAACAGAGCCGTTCTGCCAGACAAGAAACGCTTTGAAATGACATATAAAACAAGGCAGGTGGCTATGTAATAGGGTATGTTTAACATTGTGCCAAACCACAGGCTAAACCTATCCATAAACAGCATGGATACCAAATGAAGTTGCATATGATATGTTGGAGAATGATGCCTATCCCTCTGCCTTAATTTATTAAAATGTGACAGTCCCTCGTCGGGCTGAGCAGTCATAATCCTCTCCATATCATATGGAGAAAGCCAAGTGGGAGTGGTAGGTTCATCGTAATCTTGCTTCATACTCCCAAGAGTCCACGAGTCACTGGGAGTGATACTAAGCGTCCCTGTGCGCTCTGAATTAGCCCAGTTAGCAGAATATAGGCTCTGGTCTTCTTCTCCTATAAAATCTTTAGCTTGCTTCTTGTAATACACCATCACAAGGAGCTGTGCCGCAATTATCAAAACTAATAAAGCCCAGTTTCTAGCGAGAAACCAGTTGTGCAACCCTTTGTAGATGCAACACCAAACTACAAGCACTACAAAAAGTACCAGTGTAATAAACGGGGCAATAAAGCTATTTGGCAACACAGGATACTTACTCAAATATGCCCTTTCAAGCTCCATAGAGAATCCACGCATAACATTATGTGAAAATATGTTGAACTGCGTGGAGATACCACCCTTGATTAGCTTTGATGAATTAAAGCCATCTTGGAGAAAGTTAAAAGAACGTTCCGCTTGCTTGCCTGTTCTATCAGAGTATTGCAATAACCAACCCTTTGGGTAGTGGTTAGTAGTGTTTAGTCTAGCAACGACTAATGACAACCTAACGTAGTCTTCTGAAACTCTATCCCCTACATCAACCCTTATAGTTGCGTTGTCAGCATTACTCCTAATAACGTTCCTGTCAACACCAACTATGCTGAAGTTGTCTAAGTTCTTATATAGTTCTTTCTGTGATATCTCTAAATGTTTTTGCCATTTCAAGGGCACTGCATCTACCCTACCCACATAGATAAACGATAAAATCATATAAATGCAAACAACAGCCACTAATGACATGAGAACAAAGAGTAGATGTCTAAACCTATTGACAAATTCTTTTAAATTGCTATATAACACTGCTCTTAACTCCTTTTTCTGCTTTCTCAATTTAACCAAGGTTATTTTGAGAAAAATTTTTCCCCCCCCCCCCCCCCCTTGACGGAAACAATCTCGTTGACGAATTAGGGTAGAATGGCTGAGGTATGGCTGTTCTTGCAGTTTTCTTTGACTTCTAAAAATAATCGTGCTATTATAGTAAAAAACGTGTTATTTTAACCTTGGTTTATTTTACAAATTAGAAAAAGGGGTTAAAAGCAGTGTTTTATAGCAATTTACAGGAGTTTGTCAATAGATTTAGACATCTATTTTTTGTCGTAGTATCATTAGTGGCTGTTGTTTGCATCTATGCACTGCTATCGTTTGTCTTTGTAGGCAGAACGGATGCAGTGCCTCTGAAATGGCAAAAACACCTAGAAATATCACAGAAAGAACTATACAGCAACCTAGACAACTTCAGCATAGTTGGTGTTGACAGGAACGTTATCAGGAGCAATGCTGATAACGCTACTATAAAGGTTGATTTAAGAGACAGAGCGTCAAACGATTATAAACGAGTGGTGCTAGTTGCCTCTGTCGTTAACGCAAGTAATTGGTATAAAAGCACGTGGGTTTCGGCTGTTGATAGCTCTGGAAAAGCAATAAGTAGAGGGTTTAGTAGGCTAAGAGATGGTTTTAATTCGTCAAGAATTATAAAGACTGGTGTTCTTAGCCAAATTACAATAAACGTATGGAATATTGGCGGTGGTTTCTCTATGAATTTAGAACAGGCATATTTGAGCAAATACCCTGTGTTGCCTGATACTTTCATTACACCTTTTATACTCCTGTCGCTTTTTGCGGTGCTTATTACTTGGTGTTGTCTTTATAAAGGACTTTATAGTTGGATATTTGCACGCAGTTGGGCTTTATTTATCTTAATACTTGTTGTTCAGCTACTTATTATGAGCTATTACAGGTGGCATAGCAATGAGTTTATAGGTGAGGAGTTTGAAACCATTATGAATGCAAATAACTCTAACAATGGCAATTTTATCATTGCTCCGCAAGTTGATGCAGGTAACGTTTGGCATTCATCACAGGAAATGTTTGAAGCTATAACTGCACAACCTAGTGAAGGTTTATCACATCTGAATAAGTTGAGAGCTAGATTTCCATTGCATTCTCCAACTCGCTTTATACAACTTCATTTAGCCTTTATGCTATTCCCCAATACTTTTAGTTATTGGTATGGGATGGCTCTAAATGCGCTATATTATATAGGGATATGCATTCTTATGTATGTCATATCTAGGCGTTTTCTGTCTGATAGGTTAGCTCTGCTACCAATGGTGTTTTATGGTTTCAGTGCTGCGGGGCTATACACGCCGATATTTGCCCGCTCTTACACGGCAGCAACCTTTTTCTGTGTGCTTTTGATATATTTAGCATTGGAAATATTTACCCAGCCGAAACTGACAAAGAAAATTTATATACTATTAGCATTATCAGCGTTCCTCGGTATTGATGCGCATAGTTTTTGCGCAGTGTGGCTTGCAGGTATATCTATTGTGCCTATATACTACCTGTTTATGCAGAAACGCTTTGTTGAAATTGCTAAATGTGCAATTGCTTTAATAGTGGGGATTTCTATGTATTCAGTTTTTGTTGTTCACCCATTCCCTGCTTCAGACCGCGCAAATGCCATTGGGAGCATATCTATATATTTTAAGACATTGCCACAATCATTGCTGACAACATTCTACTATTTGCTTGGGTGGGGCGGTATTTTGTGCTTATTGGTAATTGTTGTTGCCGTCGTATTAAGCAGGTCTGCAAAAGTGCAACAGCAAAAGACTACTGCCTTGCTATGCTTGTCCATAGCATTGGCTACATCGGTCTATCTGTTGGCTCATCATATACACACAACATCTATTGGTCTTTTTACTTGGCAAGCATTGCCACTTGCCGCACCGCTTGCATTATTGTTCACCCTGTTTCTAAATGAGCTTGTCTCCAAAAAGTTGTTTGCTGGTGTAATATTGGTGGTTGCGTTCTTTGGTTTTCTCAGCAGGGTTGAGCCTCAGAAAATATTATTGTATTACCCAGACACTAACTATGCTGAGGTTGCTAGGACATATAGGAATGTGCCAGCTATCTGGATAGGCATTGCTGGCGGGCCTCCTCATGAAATGCCTGCCATAATAAATTTGCGTGAAGCCACATCTATGCCTCCTGATGATGTTGCTGCCTTTAACAGAGCATTAGAGCATATAAAAGATGACGATAGTGTTATTATCTACTTTGCAATGGAGCTTGCTAGCTATAAAGACACTGTCTTAAACATTATGCGTAGTCGTGGCTACACAGAACAAGTGCCGTTCATAGACGGCGTTAGCTGGGTATGCTCTAAATAATTCTCCCTGAACGTTCCACAAGCCCCTTTAGGGTTAGCCGTGTTAGTAGTAGTCGTGTATAATGAGTTTGTGCTTGGGGAAGGATACGCTAGCGGCTCCGGCTGTGTCTGTGCGTCCTTGCCCGCCCAAGTCAATTCCAACTTTTTATAATCATTTTTTGCCATTTTTCCCGCTTTTCTTATTTATCTCGGTTTCAAGTTCGCCCAAGAATGCCAGTATATCCGACCATTCCGGCGTGTCGCCGAAAATCATACTTTGCATTGCCTTGTAATCCCGCGCAAGCAAATCCCGATTATTTTTATTTGGCGACAGACGCAGTTCCCCAGCGGCGCATTCGTCAAATGTATGTCCCCAACCGCAGGGATAAAACTGATTTTTATGTTCTATGACTTCTTGCAATAATTCAAAATCCGCCAACGCATCGGCTTTTATCGCCGAATGCCCCATTTGATACAAATCATAGTAATGCCGCGAATACCGCTCCGGCGTATGACTGGGAATTTCCGCGTCCGTTTCCTTATCGCGCTTTGTCGCGGGGCGGTAATGTTCGCGGTGCAGAATTGTCGCCTTGTCCCAAAATGTGCGCTTGGCTTTTATCGTAGGCACTATTGCCGGCACGATACCAAGGTGCGGATATGCTTTCGCTACATACGGCATAATCTCTTTCGGCTCGTTCGGTGTTAGTGCCGAGAGTATTCCGATTTCAAGAAAAATATCCGACCGCAGATAAACATCGTTCGCGACCTTTGGATAAATAATATGCAGGGATTTGTTATCAATGAATTTCGGTTCGTAATTTGGATTGACCTTTGCATATTCTTCGTAGGTATAGATTTTCACACCCCCGTCCAGAACCTTTGCGATTTTATCTTTCAATGTCGTGCTGATATACTGCGCGGCAATATCGGATACTTCTT
>NZ_BAAIHG010000037.1:0-12604 GCF_054655775.1 Candidatus Termitispirillum reticulitermitis
GCGCGCATTTAATAGCCCCTCATCCATCTCCACATAGCCAAGCGATTGACGCTGTCCCGTCAGCGCAATATCAACATCCAATAGTCCCGTCATCTTGGGCTGAAGTTGCCTGATAATGATAGGAGTGCTTGTTTCTTTGATGAAGCCGCAGATGCAGTGGAGCGGCACATTGACCTGAATGCGCTTATGGGCGATACCAAACTACAGGTTGACGGCGTTCCTGCTGTGCAAGCGGAGCAAAAACCTGATAAAAAGGCTTATGTCGCAAAAGACGCCGCATTCTCATTTTACTATCAGACAACCTTTGACCTGTTAGAAAGTAGTGGTTATGAGATTAACTACTTTTCACCGCTGAAAGATGAATCTTTTGACGATGCTGACCTAGTGTTGCTGGGCGGTGGCTATCCAGAACTATACCCCCTTAAATTGGAAGCTGCAAAGGGCACAAGAAATGCACTAGTTAAACAGGCTAGTAGTGGTGTGCCTATTTTTGCCGAGTGTGGCGGGTTTATGTATCTAGCAAAGAGTCTTGAAGTGGCAGGCAAGAGCTACAAGATGGCGGGACTATTGGATGTTGATATTGCGCTGACGGGACAGCGTCAATCGCTTGGCTATGTGGAGATGGATGAGGGGCTATTAAATGCGCGCGCTCATTCTTTCCACTATAGCAAGGTTACGCGTTGCGGTGAGCAAGATATTTACAATGCTCGTTCAATATCAAACGGGGAGCGGTCGCTCTCTGCTTGCAGGCGCGGCAGCATCTATGGCGGCTGGTCGCACTATATGCCCTACCGTCGTTCAGATTTGCTGATGAAATTTGCTGAAAAGCAACTATAGGAGGATGTAATGAGGAAATTTTTAATAGTTATAACACTACTTGCAATGTCGGCGGCAACCGCACAGAGTTTTGCAGCTGAGAAGCGGGCGTTGGTGCTTGCGGTGTTCGGCACCAGCACTGAGGCGGCTATTACGTTTGACGAGCTTGTGCCGCTACTGAAAAAGCAGTTTCATGGCAGAGATGTGTTCGTTCCATACACGTCTCCTGTTATTAGAAACAAGCTGAATAAGGATAGAAAGGCGGCTGATAAACTACTATCCCCAGAGGAAATGTTTAATAAGCTGAAAAAAGATGGCTACACTGACCTGTTCGTTGCCACCACGATTGTCTTTGACGGGGTGGAATACGAAAAATTGAAAGCGGATACTGATAAATTTGCTAAAGCTAACAAATCTATCAAAATAAAGTTGGCAACTCCGCTAGTTTCAAGCGATGCAAACATTAGCAAAGTTGTTGACACATTAGCACCTTATGTTCGCAAAGATGCTATAAATATATTGGTGGCTCATGGCACCCATTCAGGACATAGCGTAGAGAAACGTTATTTAGCTGTTCAAAAGGCATTTGAGGCTAAATATGCTAATTCTTATATGGGGACGGTTGAGGGTGTGCCTAGCGTAGATAGTGCTTATGAAAAAGTTAAAAAAGCTAACGACAAACAGGTGCAGTTTTTGGTATTTATGTTTGTAGCGGGCGACCATGCAGAGAACGATGTTGCTGGTGATGAGGAGGATAGCATGTTCTCTGCTGTTAAAAAACTGGGGAAAATACCTAGCATTGCTAAAATTAAGGTGAAGGGTAAGGATAGAATGTTATCATTAGGACTTATCCCTGCATACCAAAAGTTATTGGTGGAGCATATAGCCTATAATGCTACTGTGCATTGATAAGCTGAAGAAGTCTTATGGAGCTGGCACTGCTCTTGACTGTATCTCACTAGAGATGGGTGCAGGGGAGGTGCTAGCCTTTTTAGGTCCTAACGGAGCGGGCAAAACCACCGCTATCAGCATATTAACGGGGCTTATCAGACAAGACAGCGGTGACATTTACTATGGGGGCGAACTATTTAACCCAGATAACGGCGCACACAAGCGGACGATAGGTGTTGTGCCGCAACATAACAATATTGATAGGGACTTAGATGTGAGGATGAACTTAAAGGTTCACGGATTGCTTTATGGCATGCGCGGCAGTTTTCTTGACAGACGTATAGGCGAAGTGCTTGCTCTAACGGAGCTTGCTAGTCAGGCAAATAAACTAGCGAATGAACTATCTGGCGGTATGAAACGAAGACTTGTAATAGCTAGAGCGTTGTTGCATAAACCCAAACTGCTATACCTTGATGAGCCGTCTGCTGGGCTAGACCCTAAATCGCGCAGAGATTTGCACACGCTTATATATAAACTCAATGCTAATGAGGGAGTTAGTATATTTTGCACCACGCACTATATAGAGGAGGCGGATGCACTAGCGGGCAGGGTTATATTTCTTGACAGCGGGCGTATAGTGGCTGATGCTGCGCCTGCTGAACTAAAAGCAGACATCGGCAAGTTTGCAGTTGAGAGTATCAGCGGTGGCGTGCCAGCATACAAATATTTTGCCGAATATGACGAGGCAAGGACATATATGGCTAGTCTTTCAGCTAATGGAGCGACTATGCGAATCAGAGAAGTGAGTCTTGAGGATGCGTTTATTAACAAAACAGGTAAAAATGTTTAGCGGCATTGTAGGGATATATTTTAGAGAGGTTAACATACTAAAGATGCGCCTATGGCGTAGCTTTGCACAGGCACTCGTATCCCCTGCGCTGTTTCTAGTTGCTTTCGGATATGGATTGGGGCACGGTAGAGTTGTAGGCGGGCAGGACTATCCGTCGTTCTTATTTGCGGGGCTGTTGGCTATGGCTACGCTTAATACGAGCTACGCTATCAACGCCGAGATAGCTATCGCAAGGTTTCACTATAAGATTTTTGATGAATATTTAATTGCCCCCGTTGCCCGCTGGCAAATCGCTATTGGCGAAATGCTATATGGTATGACTAAAGCTCTTATGCCGATTGCTATATTCCTTGTTTATGCGCTTATAGCCGATATAGATATAAGCATAGGAGTCGCGTTTATCCCTGTGATACTACTTCACACAGCATTTTTTTCTTTAATGGGCTTTAGTGTGGCACTCGTTGTGCGGCATCACGCAGACCAGTTTGCTATAAACACATTTGTAATTGCACCGATGACGTTTTTATCGGGTGTATTCTTTCCTGTCAGTGTTGCGCCAAAGGCTGTGCAAGTATTCGTTCAACTCTTTCCCCTTACCCACTCAGTTGCACTTATTCGTGCAACACTCACGGGGGCAACGCTACCATTAAATCACCTTATATGTTTTATAGTGTTTTTCCTAGCAATGCTTGCCACCTCGCTCCTCATAGCAAAACGGAGTGCAGGATGAATAAATATATAGTGTTGTCTGTTCTGCTTATTGTTTCTGTAGCTTTCGGGGTGATACTCGGCTATACGCAACTATTTCCTGTTACTGATGAGACATTGCCGATACTGCTGAATTTCCGTATCCCGCGCGTGTTATTTGCACTACTAAACGGTGTTGCCCTGTCACTGGCTGGTCTAGTATATCAAATAATATTGCGCAACCCTATGGCAGACGGATTTACCACAGGTGCAGCATCTTCAGCTGCCTTTGGTGGCTGTCTTGCGCTTATACTATGGGGAGCACCGCACATTGTAGCGATTTCAGCCTTTCTATCAGCCCTAATCAGTGCCGTTATAGTCTGGCGACTGGCTAAGCGGTCAGATAATATAACAGTTATCCTTGCGGGCATCACAATATCGGTAATAGCATCAAGCGGGGTGAGTTTCTTAAAATATTTTTACGATGATGCTATAAACACAATGGTTTTTTGGTTGATGGGCAGTGTCGCAAACGCTGGCTGGAATGAGATAGCTATAATGGGGGTGCTCGCCGCAACCGTGTTAGTCGGCTTATTTACTAGCAAGGATAAAATAGCGGTTCTATTCTTAGACGATGAATCGGCAGCGACTTCAGGCGTTGATGTCTATAAACTGCGATTAGCACTGTTTGTTATAACCACGTTTTTGGTGGCAATCTCTGTTAGCTTTTGCGGTACGATAGGTTTTATCGGACTGATGGTGCCGCATGCTGTACGTATGCTATTCGGGCACACCATAAGAGAACAGTTGGTATGTTCCGCTATGCTAGGAGGATTAGTCCTTGTAGTGTTGGACATTATCTCACGGACAGTGCTTTCATCGGGCGCAGAGCTACCTATAGGGGTAATAACATCATTCTGTGGCGGTTTGTTCTTTGCCCTTTTGCTATTAAAGCGCGGAGGACGCGTGTGGAGCTGATATGCCTTAAAGACATTCGCCTTGTCAGAGGCGATTGGGTGCTTGCTCTTAATGCGCTTGAAATTAGTGCAGGCGAAAAGGTAGCAATACTTGGAGAAAATGGTAGCGGCAAGACGACTGTCCTGCAAATTATTGCGGGTTTGCTTAAAGCTAGCGGTCAAATTGAACTAGTCAGTGATGGTAGCGTATATAGCTGGCATAGCTTGGGTGCTGAGGAGCGAGCGAAACATCTGTCATATCTGCCACAGCGGACGGATGTGCTATTTAACCTAAACGTCTCTGACATAGTCCGCTTGCGCTATGGTGTGCCATTTAGTGCTGCTAGACTAGAGGAGGTAGTAAATATCCTTTCTCTTGCTGGGCTAATGAGTAGGCGGTATAGTGAGCTTTCTGGCGGGGAGCGGCGCAGAGTAATGCTGGTTCGCGCACTATTGAGCGATGCACCATTTGTGCTGTTAGATGAGCCTACTGCGCCATTTGATATGCGACACACAGAGCAGACTATGAGATACTTAATGAGCTTGCCATGTGCTGTTGTTGCGAGCATTCACGACATAAACGTGGCGGCGCGATATTTTACTAGATTTATCCTCCTGAAAGAGGGTAAGATTATATTTGACGGGGGACAACTAAATGCTGAAAAGCTGGAAGAAACTTATAATATGCCTATTCGCACTTGCGGCAATCACTTTATCCCCGCCTAGTGCATTCGTGGTTGGAGCATCAAACACCAGTGAGCGGATAGTGCTCCTGTCCCCTGCGGTGGCTGACATTGTAGAGAGGCTTGGTGTGGCGGGCGAAATTGTTGCGGTAAGTTCCAGCATAGTGGAGTTCCCGCAGGCTACACGGGTAGGAACGCATATAAATCCGTGTATGGAATGTATCGCTGCCGTGAAACCTACGCTTATTATCGGCACAAGCCGTTTTAGTCAGCAAGCAGCAGATAAACTGCACGCAAAACTATATAAATATGAGCCGAGCAGTATAGACAATATATTGAGCAGTATAGTAGATGTGGGCAAACTCTTAGGCAGGGCAAAAAAGGCTGGCGAATTGGTATCTGAGCTGAACAAAGTTTTGTCTGATGTTGCACCACTCGCAAAACGCGCTACTGTGTTGTATGAGGTGCGGAGTAATCCGCTATCGCTGGCGGGGCGTGAGACCATAATGAGCGACGCTTTGAGTCGTGCAGGGTTGGTAAATCTATTTGGAAATGCGCGCACGTCTGCGGTATCTTCTGAATACGTGCTAGCTACAAACCCTGATTACTATATCTATCAGGTGGGAACTATGAATGCAAAGCCTACTCTACCAACTGAACGTAAAGGGTGGAATAGGCTAAAATCGCAGGTTTGGCGTGTAGATGAAACGATTTTTGCCCGTGCTAATACGAATGTGATATATGAAATTGCTAGAATTAACAAAATGTTGAGGGATGCACAATGAATAATGGTTGCTATATAGCAGTGGGGGCTGGCTCAGTCGCTGATTTAATAACTCTGCGAGGCTTAAATGCCTTAAAACGAGCTGATATTATCCTATATGACAGGCTTGCAGACGATAAACTACTGAAAGATATAAACGTAGAGGCTGTCTGCGTGGGTAAGCACCCGTATAGTGGCGGTATGAGACAGGCTGATATTAACGCACTACTGGAAAAACACTTATCAGCTGGCAAGGCGGTCGCTAGATTAAAGGGTGGCGATAGTGTTTTGTTTTCCCGCATTCAGGAAGAAATCGCTGTTGCAAGGGCTGTTGGTGCCAGTATAGAGATTATACCGGGAGTAACAGCGGCGTCAGCAGCACTTGCGCGGATAAACTCTGCCTTAACAGACAGACAGTGTTCATCGGGCGTTATTTATCTGTCGGGACATAGAAAATCTAGCGATGACGAGATGCCTAGTTATGACTGGCAAGCACTTGTGGCTAATAGATTTACAATTGTGGTCTATATGGGAGCGAAACTAATTTCAAATATCGCCGAAAAGCTTATACAGAATGGATTGTCGGCAAAAACTCCCGCTTTGGTGGCGACGGATATTGAACAACCGAGCGAAAAGCTATCGTGTTGCACACTTAATGAGTTAAAAAGTTTCCAGTATGCGGGGGATGGTTCAGCGGTTCTATTTGTTATCGGTGATACTGTATGTCAAATGTGATAATAATCAACTCTCATCCTAATGAGATGCGTGCAGCAATGTTATCTGGTGGCATAGTGCAGGAATTTTTTGTAGAACGTATGAGAAAGCGCACTTTGGTTGGCAATATCTATAAGGGGCGTGTGGTAAAGGTTTTGCCTGGTATGCAGTCTGTTTTTGTAGATATAGGTGGGCAAAGGGCGGCGTTCTTGCACGTTGCTGATGTGGTGAGCATTAGCGATGATGGTTTAATGTCCGAATTTGCAAGCGACTTATCTGGGGAGCAGTCTGTTTCTATAGAGGAGTTGATTAAAGACGGGCAAGAGCTAGTTGTTCAAGTGACAAAGGACGCTACAGGCAATAAGGGGGCACGTCTCACTATGAGGCTGTCTATTCCGGGCAGACATTTGGTTCTAATGCCCGGCTACCCGCATGTAGGGGTATCAAGGCGGATAGACGATGAGGAGGAGCGAGAAAAGCTACGGGCTACACTAAAACATTTACGTCCTGAAAAGTGTGGTTTGATAGCACGCACCGTCAGCAAGGGGCAGAGCGACGAGGATATCATTGCCGACAGAGATTATCTCTTGCGCGTTTGGGACAAAGTGCAAGCGCAAGGGGCTATCAGTGGTGCGCCGAAAATGCTATATGAAGACGATAACCTTATATTTAGGCTACTTCGCGATGTAGCTGATGAAAAGACATCTCAGATTATTATAGATAATAAGAAAGATTATACTGATATGCGTTCGTTTTGTAGCGACTACCGACCAGAGTTATTTGATAAGATTATCCATTACGATAAGCGCACATCACTATTTGACGCATACAATATTGAGCTAGAGATAGACCGTATGCTTGACAAGAAAGTATGGCTACGCTCTGGTGGCTACATAGTGATAGACCAGACGGAGGCACTCACAGTCATTGACGTAAATACTGGCAAATTCGTAGGACAGCGCAACTTTGAGGAGACTATTTTTCAGACTAATATTGAGGCGGCGCGTGAGATAGCGCACCAGCTACGATTAAGAAATATCGGCGGGATTATAATTATAGACTTTATAGATATGGATATTGTGGAAAACAGGGGGAAGGTCATTGCTCTGTTAGATGAACTGCTGAAAGATGACAGGGCGCGGGCAAGTGTTGTCAATATCACACCGCTGGGACTAGTGGAAGTAACACGCAAGCGGGCGCAAGAGAGCGTGCTACACAAAATGAGTGAGCCTTGCCCATACTGTGATGGCAGGGGTGTAGTAAAGGCGCGGCTTGCTATCTGCTATGATATTTTGCGCAATATCAGACGTACGGCTAGCGAACGTAGCGGAGGCACTATAGTGCTGGAAGCCCATAACGAAATAGTAGATATTTTAGTAAGCAATGAACGTGAGAGCTTAGATGCTATAGAAAAAGAGTTCAATGTTAAGGTAGAGGCACGTTTTCAGCCACATACTCACTTGGAACACTATGAGCTGAAATAAGATTGACATACTAGGTCATTTAGACAAATATGGAGACATTATGATTAAACAAACACTGCCCCCCCCCCCCCCCGCAACATCTGCAATAAGCGTCATTGTTCCTGTATATAATGCAGGTCAATATTTAGAAAGGTGCTTGAATGCCATAATAGGACAAACGTTCCGTAACATAGAGATAATCTGCATAGATAGTGCTTCCACTGATAACTCTCTTGAAATACTCAAAGAATATGAAGGGCGGGATAGCCGCTTGCGAGTGTTTGAGCAGGTGCATCTGACGGCAGGGTTAACAAGAAATGTAGGTTTGAGGAATGCTAAAGGTAAATATATAATGTTTTGCGATGCCGATGATTGGTATGAGTTGAATGCCTGTGAGGAGTGCTACAATGCGATAGAGCAAGAAAATGTTGATTGGGTGTTCTTTGGGGCTAATGTGATTCTAGTGGATAGAAATAAACGTTATGCTAGTGTAAGACAAGCTAGCTTTGAACTTCATAAGTTAGGATTGCTTAAAAATAGATTTGAACTATTAGATTCAAGTATTGTTCCTAGCCAGTCCACAAAGATGTTTAAGAGGGAGCTGTTAAACCGTTATAACATTACATATCCAGACGCTAATTTGTTGGAAGACCATAGATTTTATCTGCAATATCTAATGGTTGCTGACACCGGCTATGCATTGGACAAAAGATTATATAATTACTATATGCACACAGGCTCGCTAACAGATAGAGCAGACAATCATCTGTTTAAGTCTATTTTTTCGGGCATTTATATGTGTTTGAAACATAGCATCAAGTTTGCATGGCAACACAAAATGTTGCCGCGTGTGGGCTACGTGTTCCTTTGGTTATTCAAATGGGCGCGACTTATGTGTGTTAAGATGTTTAACGGACTTGCAAAATAAATTGCTTTATGCTATGCTGGCGTCCTATTAGTATTGCTGGTGTAGCTCAGTTGGTAGAGCAGCGCATTCGTAATGCGCAGGTCGCGGGTTCAAATCCCATCACCAGCTTAAATGAAAGATATTTTGAATAGGCTGGCGAGCGGGCAAATAGATGTTGCTACTGCGGAAAAGGCACTTTCCGATGAGGATGTGGGTTTTGCCAAGATAGACCACGCCCGCCTAGCCCGCACCGGATACCCTGAGGTTATTTATGGTGCAGGCAAAACACCAGAACAGGCGACTACTATATTTTCTAAAATCGCTGTTTCTGGCTCTGCTGTCATTTGCACACGGGCAACCAAAGAAATGGCTGATTCTATAATCGCTGAAAACGTTACTGCTATTTATCATTCGCTTGCAGGCATAGTTACTACCCCTATCAACACTGATAATCTAAAAGGCTCAGTCGTGGTAGTCACTGGTGGCACAGCAGATATACCAGTTGCAGAAGAAGCGGCTTTAATATTAGAGGTATTCGGTAGCCGTGCGGAGCGATTATACGATGTTGGTGTGGCGGGTATTCATAGATTGCTCGCTAGGCGGGACGCGCTGAATAAAGCTAACTGCATAATAGCTATTGCTGGTATGGAGGGTGCTCTCCCGTCTGTAATTAGTGGACTTGTGAAAGTGCCCGTCATAGCAGTGCCTACGTCTGTCGGCTATGGAGCAAACTTGCACGGGATAACGACGTTGCTTTCAATGCTCTGTTCGTGTGCGGCGGGTGTAAGTGTGGTAAATATTGATAATGGTTTTGGTGCAGCTTATCAAGCGGATATGATAAATAAACTGGCATTAGGTGTGAATAATGGCAAAGTATAACGACTTGCTTTTGAGAATGCTTGAGGGTGGTAGCTGTGAACGCCCCCCTATCTGGCTAATGCGTCAGGCGGGCAGATATTTGTCAGAATACCGTGAATTACGCTCCAAGCATACATTCCTAGAGATGTGCAAAAGCCCAGCACTAGCGGCTGAGGCTACTAGGCAACCAGTAGCTCGGTTGGGCGTTGATGCGGCTATATTATTTTCTGATATTCTAGTGCCTGTTGAAGCTATGGGAGCGAAACTATCATTTAATCCTGCACCTGTTATCCATAACCCTATCCGGACTAGCACTGATGTTGATAACTTAAACGTGCCAGAGATGAAGTCTAGTGTTGCATTCGTATATGAGACTATAAAGGATTTAACAAGAACATTAAATGTGCCACTGATAGGCTTTTCGGGTGCTCCTTTCACACTTGCCAGCTATCTGGTTGAGGGTGGTGGGAGCAAAGATTTCTTACAACTTAAACGACTTATGCACTCTATGCCAAAAGTGTATGGCGCACTTATGGAGAAGTTAACTGTCGCTACATATAATTATTTACAGGTTCAAGTTGATGCGGGTTGCCCTGTTGTGCAGCTGTTTGATACGTGGGCAGGGGTGCTATCGCCCGCGGAATACTGCGAATACGTGCTACCTTATGTTGCAGAGCTGACAAACTCTATTAAAGGGGCGCATATAATATATTTTGCAAAGGGGGCGTCATCGTTCTTTAATGCCTTTCGGTCATTAAAATGTTCTGCAATAGGTGTTGACTGGGGGGTGAGCTTGACGCAAGCAAATGAACTATTGGATGGGAAGTTTTGTCTGCAAGGCAATCTTGACCCTGCTATGCTATTTACCGATAAAGAGACTATAACAAAATTGGCTAAAAGTATAGTAGATGAGGGACGACGGCTACCAGCACATATATTCAACCTAGGGCATGGGATTATGCCACAGACTCCGGTGGAAAATGTTAAGCTGTTAGTAGATATTGTAACGGAGCATGCATAATGAATGCGCTACTTGCGCTGGGCATGGGCGGACCCGAAAACATAGAAGCTATAGAACCGTTTTTAACTAGACTTTTGTCAGACAGGGCACTTATCAACTTCGGTATAGGCGAGCTACCGCAGCGAATATTAGCAAAAATCATAGCAAAGCTAAGGAGCAAGCAAACTGCCCCAATGTATGAGCGTATGGGTAGCGGTTCTCCGCACCATACTATTATTAAACGTTTGTTAGACAAATTGCCGTTAGATGTTTATATTGGCTATTGCTATGCACCGCCATTCATTGAGGATGCTGTCCGTTATTTAATTGCAGCAGACGACAAAGAACGTTATGATAACTTATATATATTGCCACTATATCCAGAATATTCCAAACTGACATCGGGTATTTGCCTATCTAGGGCGCATATTTCACTGAAAAATTATAACGGAGTGGCTAATATTCAAGAGATTAGAAGTTTTCATAATTTTGAACCCTATCTAAAGTGTCTGGCTAAAAGAATTACAAGCACTGAGCTTGATATTCGCACAAGCCACGTTTTGTTTTCTGCCCACTCCATACCGCAGATTATAGTTGACGAGGGGGATATTTACTCCGCTCAGGTTTCCGAACAAGCAAGGTTAATTGCTACTCTTGCGGGGGTGGCAAATTATAGCATAGCCTATCAGAGCAAGATGGGGCGAGGCAAATGGCTGTCTCCAAGCCTAAAAGATGAACTAAAACGGCTTTCAGAAGTTGGCATTAGAAATGTTATTATCTGTCCGCTCTCGTTTATCGCTGATAATATTGAAACGTTGATAGAAATTGACGAGA
This sequence comes from Candidatus Termitispirillum reticulitermitis, assembly GCF_054655775.1. Lineage (NCBI taxonomy): Bacteria > Pseudomonadati > Deferribacterota > Deferribacteres > Deferribacterales > Termitispirillaceae (SeqCode) > Termitispirillum (SeqCode) > Candidatus Termitispirillum reticulitermitis. The sequence continues at coordinate 11,423 of NZ_BAAIHG010000037.1, forward strand.
GTGCATTAGCTTATGCACATGTATTAGGGCTAAACGTTGTGAGAACAGCCTCGTTGAACGACTCTGACGATTTTGCTGATGCACTGGGCGGGTTGCTAAACGGCGCGCATTCCGAATACTCATAAATATAAAGTTATCGTAAGAGATACGATGGGGAAAGTGGTAAAATCCTCTACTAATGCTGACAGCGATTATGACGTTATCAATAGATTTCTTCGCAACTCAATAGCTTGGGCATGTGGTGACATGCTTTTTCCAAACCATTGGAATGGAGGAGAGGAAGATGTTGACTAAAACACAACTAGAATCCGTTTTTTCTGCGGAAAAGAACTTGCGAAAAAACTTAAAACGTTATACTGACCGTGACCGCTACCACAATATTACTTCAAATCTCAAGGATGAGATTGATTGGGTAGTTGAGCAGGTTTTAGGCAAGTATTGTAATGCTACTATGGAACTTTCTTTTAAGGAAAAGGGGCAAAGTGAGGGCATAGAATGTGTCTATGGTGAAAACATTGGTAATAAAATTAAACTCTACCGCACGGATGGCTTTTACCATTTTATGCGAGAATACAGGTGTTTTGGCAAAGCGATAAGAGATATAGTCGGGACATTCTTTCACACGAGCTTAACCATTACAAAAATACCTCTAAAGCTACACTGGGGAAAGATTCTTATGGGGATATTCTTATCGCCATCCATACGCCAGCAAGGGGCAAAAAGAGGCGAGTTGAGGAACTAAATTACCTTGCTATTGATGAGGAGGTAGAATCCTATGCCTTGGAATCTGCTATTTCAAAGACACTTGATAAAAAGAGGAAGACATCATATCAAGACGAACTATATCTTGATGATGAGGACTTAAAGGATGCAGTGAAGAATAAATATAAGCAATTAGAAAAGAAAGCTTTGGAGTTGTTGGGTGAAGCAGAGAAACGTTATAATAGTTATGGTGTGGATAAAAAAATAGTGCTTATAGATTTGTCCGCAGATTGAGTGAAAGTGTAATGAAAGCAATAACAACGTGCAAGTCCTATACCATACTATAGGCTTTGCACACTTGTTTAGGCTATTTTAGCCCTTTTGTTAGGTGTGCAAGCGAGATATATGCCAGTCTATTCAGATGTGGCACTCTCTGATGCTACGGTTGAAAGTGGTGGCGTGTCATTTGTCGGCAGGGCG
>NZ_BAAIHG010000038.1:0-12441 GCF_054655775.1 Candidatus Termitispirillum reticulitermitis
TGATAAGCTTGCTGATATTATATCGTCTAATATGGGTGTTCCTATAGCGGAATCGCAGGCTCTACTGGAAACGAACTCTCCTATGGAGCGGCTCAAAAAGATATCGGAACATTTTAAGCGCAAACCAGCCTCGCGCGTATAGCCTGAAATCAATTCCATAAGAGCCTTTTTTGTAATGCTCACGTTAAAAGTATCCAGCCCCGTTTCCTCTAGTTGCCTTGGAACTATGTATTTTTCAGCAATAGCCAGTTTCTCTTCCTCAGTATATCCCGCTAACCTTATAATCTCCATCCTATCGCGCAACGGCGCAGGTATTGGGTCTAAAATATTAGCAGTAGCGATAAACATTACATTGCTCAAATCAAAAGGCAGGTTAATATAGTGGTCAACAAATGCCGCATTTTGAACGGGGTCTAACACTTCCAACAATGCACTTGACGGGTCACCGCGAACATCAGTGCCTAGCTTGTCTATCTCGTCAAGCATAAATACTGGATTGCTCGCCCCAGCTGTCTTCAGCCCCTGTATGATTTTACCGGGCAGTGCACCAATGTATGTGCGCCTGTGCCCGCGCACCTCCGCCTCATCACGCACACCGCCTAAGCTAATACGCACAAACTCACGCCCAATCGCCCGTGCAATAGACCGCCCAAGCGATGTTTTGCCCACACCGGGGGGACCCACAAGACACAAAATAGGACTTTTCATATTCTTCTTCAGTTTCCTGACAACTAGGTAATCTAATATACGCTCCTTTATCTCCTCCATCCCATAGTGGTCTTCATCAAGTATCCTTTGCGCCCGCTTCATATCCAGCCTACCACGCGAATGCTTGCTCCACGGCAACTCCACCAGCCAGTCTAAATATGTCCTGACAACACTGCTCTCCGAACTATCGTTATGCATAGTCGTAAGTCGCCGTAACTGCTTTCTCGCCTCTTTTTCAACATTTTCAGGCATCTTAGCTTCAGCAATCTTCTTACCATAATCATCCACATCGGCGGCGATATCTTCATCTTCGCCAAGCTCTTTATGTATTGCTTTCAGCTGTTCACGCAGGTAGTATTCGCGCTGGTTCTTGTCCATGCCTCCGCGCGTCTCGGTCGCAATCTTCTGTTGCACCTCTATTATTGCTAGTTCACGCTTAAAATGTTCCGATATCTTTTTGAGCCGCTCCATAGGAGAGTTCGTTTCCAGTAGAGCCTGCGATTCCGCTATAGGAACACCCATATTAGACGATATAATATCAGCAAGCTTATCAGACTCTTTAATAGTTTCAAGCATCTCCATAAAGTCAGGATATGCAGGCTTGCCCATATTCACAAGTTGCGCCAGTTGCTCCTTAACCGTGCGCATCTGCGCCTCGCTCTGATAGTCATTAGGCATTTCTATCTGATTAAAAGGCTCTACATCCACCATTATGGCGCCGTCATCACTGTTAAAGTTCTTAATAATAGCACGCTTAAGCCCGTGTATTAAGATTTTAACCTTGCCATCTGGCTGTTTCAACATTCTAAGTAATTGCCCCACCGTGCCTACACTATAGACATCTTCGTCAGCTTGCTCATTTGGAACAGGTTGAGCTACCACACGCTGAGTGGCAAACATTATTAAGCGGTTGCCCGACAGTGCTCTATCCACAGCCATAATGCTCTTATCCCTACCAACTACAATAGGCACTATCATATACGGGAATATTACAATGTCTTTAACTGGCAAGAGTGGCAGCCTATCTGGAATAATTAAATCATTTCCCATAGCAAAATTACTTCTCCCATCTGATATTCAAAACACCATCCATTAGTCTGGTGCTCACGTTCTTGGCATCTATCGGCTCGTCAAACGAAAATACACGTCTAAATGGCTTATACTGCCTCTCAGCTAGCAAGAAACTGCGTTCGCCAACACACTCTGGATAATACGGACGCTTAACCCCCTCAATAATCAATTTATTGCCATTGTTTGAGAGATACACATCCCCCCTATGTATACCGGGCATATCAAGCCTAATACTCACATAAGTTGCTGTCTCAATAATATCCATTGCAGGGAACATACCATCAGTCAACTCCTCGCTGGAATTGCTAGCATCCGCAAGAGAAACCACATCAAACGACCAGCTAAACATCTATAACCGCCCTATACACCAAACTCTTTATTAACTTCTTGGACTATGCGCTTATATTCGCCCGCTAGTTCTGGATTGGTTGCCGCAAAATGCATAGTAGCCTCTAACAGCCCTATCTTGTCGCCGCAGTCAAATCGCCTGCCCTCAAACTCATAGCCATATACACTGTTGCTCTGCGCCGCCTTTTGCAATGCACTGGTCAGCTGTATCTCGCCACCTTTATCGGGTTTAGTGCTCTTTAAGTTCTCCATCACATCAGGCGATAGCACGTACCTGCCCACAATGGCAAGGTTTGACGGCGGGTTTTCTTTCGGTTTTTCAACCATATCAACCAGTTTATGAAACCTGCTATCAGCAGACGAGCCAACCACAACTATCCCATATTTGCTAGTCTGAGCCGTAGGCACACGCATTAGCGACACAACACTAGAGCCTACCTTTTCGTATTGTTCTATAAGTTGTGCCATAACAGGTTTTTCTTTGGCAAAGAGTATATCATCGGGCAGGAATACCGCAAACGGCTCATCACCAACAATATCTTTAGCACACAGAATGGCATGCCCCAGCCCCAACATCTGTTTCTGGCGCACGTAAACAACATCTGCCATCTCGCTGATGCGTTTCATATCTTCATAAATCTTATCCTTGCCACTGTTTTTTAGGATTTGGTTTAGCTCCGTATTGTAGTCAAAATGGTCTTCCAGCGGTTTTTTAGAGCGACCTGACACGAATATAATCTGCTCAATGCCAGAGTTCACTGCCTCTTCAACTGCATACTGAATAAGCGGCTTGTCAACTAAAGTTATCATCTCTTTAGGTATCGCCTTAGTTGCCGGTAGCATGCGCGTGCCGTAGCCTGCGACTGGGAATACTGCTTTACGTATCTTTCTCATACTGCCTCCTCCCAAACATAAATAATGGTTAAAACTAAAATATACTTTACACTAGTGCAAAGGTGGCGTCAAGCTAGAAAAACTAAAAGAGCTGTATGGCTTGACACAACTACTAAATATTCTGCCCCTAGCTTTTTTTATAACAAGTGGTATAATAACCGCAAAATTGTCTACGAAACAAGACTGAGGGAGTTCAAACTATGGCACAGACTACGGGCAAATATAAGATTATCATTACCGACCATCTAGCCGAAGAGGGTTACGACATACTCCGCGCCGACCCAGACGTGAGTTTTGATGTCAAAGCGGGCATTAAAAACGCCGAACTAAAGGGAATATTGGGCGAATATGACGCTGTAATCACCCGTTCTGGCACTAACGTTAACGAAGAATTGCTTGAAAACACTGGCAACTTGAAGATAATCGGACGTGCCGGCGTTGGACTAGACAATGTAGATATTGAATGTGCCAGCAAAAAAGGACTGATTGTTATGAATGCCCCTACTGGCAACACATTAGCTGCTGCCGAACTGTCTATGGGTATGCTACTAGCCGCTGCGCGCAAGATACCCGATGCAAATACATCAGTAAAGGCGGGCGAATGGGACAGAAAACGCTTTATGGGCATCCAGCTGCATAATAAAACGCTTGGCATTATAGGTCTAGGGCGTATCGGTGGCACAGTTGCCGTGCGGGCGAAAGCGTTCGGTATGAAAGTAGTTACATTTGACCCATACATAAAACGCACCAGAGCGGACGCACTAGGTGTGGGAATTTGCGAAACGCTAGACGATATGTTGAAAGCCAGCGATATGATTACGCTCCACGTGCCACTGACTACTGAAACTAAACAGATGATTGGGGCGCGCGAAATAGCACTACTGAAAAAAGGAGCAATACTCATTAACTGCGCGCGTGGCGGGCTTGTAGATGATGAGGCATTATCAAAGGCAGTTTCTAGCGGGCAGTTGTTCTCTGCGGCTGTGGACGTATTTGACGAGGAGCCACCCAAACATTCACCATTGTTAAAGACTGATAATATATTTGTGACTCCGCATGTAGGTGCTAACACTGAGGAGGGGCAAAAGGGCGTGGCGGTTATCATCTGCGAACAGGTGTTGAATGCGCTCCACGACAGACCATACCACTATGCTGTTAATAGACCTTTTGCTAAACAGCAGTTGACTGACGATATGCAGAAATACTTTGACGTAAGCGAGTCGCTTGGGCGTATGGCAGCCCAGCTCACCAGTGGCAGGATTCACGAACTGCGTATAGTTATGACAGGCAAACGCTTTGAGGAAGATTTAGGCGAGCGCACATTTGACACGCCGTTCAGCTATCAGCCGTTCACGGTTGCACTATTAAAGGGTTTTTTAGAGCGATTTGCCCATATGCCAATCTCATACATCAACGCCCCCTACGTGGCAAAAGACCGTGGAATAGAGGTCATAGAGACTAAAATGGAAGAATACGAGGGCAAGCGCGACCATATAATATTGCTGGTAAAGACTGACGCAGGCGAAATACGTTACGCAGGCACGGTGTTCTCCGACGGGCTTGGCAGGATTGTAAATATCGGGCAGTTCAACCTAGACTTGATTGCTAGAGGGACGTATCTATATTTCAGAAACCACGATACCCCTGGTATAGTTGGCAAACTAGGCACAATACTAGGCGAGCATAAGATAAATATTGCTAACTTTGAACTGACGCGTATTAGTCAGGGTGGAGAGGCTGCTAGTTTTGTGCTGGTGGACGACCCTATTCCGCAGACTGTGCTGGACGTGCTTTATAAGCTACCCGGTATAATAGAGGCAAAAGTTATAAGCTTATAACAACTATGCATATACTAAAGATTATTGTAATAACAGCTTTTACCCTAGTGTTATCGTCAGGGTTGTGCTCTTGTGCTGGCTATGGTAATTACTCCGAAGTCTCTGTTATTGACCACTATATTGCCAAACAGGACGGCAAATATTCGCGCATTCATTATGGTGTAGTGGGCGGTAAGCTATATCTAGGTTATCAGAACATCACCACGCAAACTATGGCTAGCCTACAGGTGAAGGTGGCTATAAACACCGCGAACGATAACAATACTTTGTCATCGCCTGTTTCTAAAAGGGCAACAGTGCCAGTGGATGTTAATGGCGAACAGCTTTTTGCCCTGACACGTTCCGTGAAAGCTCTGCCTATGCGTTCACTTGTGCGCTTTGAGATTGAAATGCCCGCTAATAATAATGGCGTGATAGAAATTACAAGTTTCTTTACGCTGGCTGACAATGCGGGTATCCCGTCTGGGATAGGTGTTAAACCGCAGGGGTTTGCTGATGACAGGCTAGGTGCGAGTAGCGGTAATGTGCAGACAGACTATACATTGATTAAATTATTCTAGGGGGCAGGAATGTCTAAATACGCTTTGATTAGCGTGTCGGATAAGACTGGGGTAGAGACTTTTGCGCAGGGGCTTGCTGATGCGGGGTATAGCATTATCTCTACAGGCGGCACCGCTAAAGCATTGAAAGCCGCAGGCATTAAGGTGCAAGAAATATCTGATTTTACAGGCTTTCCAGAGATGTTAGACGGACGCGTAAAAACGCTACATCCACTGGTACATGGGGCAATCTTAAAGTTGCGAGATAATCCAGAGCATATCAAGACAGCAGAAACACACAAAATAGGCGATATTGACATTGTAGCAGTGAACTTGTATCCGTTTGAGGCGGTAGCGTCTAAAGCACATTCGTCTTTTGAAGAGATTATAGAAAACATTGACATCGGCGGTCCTGCTATGGTGCGGAGTGCCGCTAAAAACAACAAGTTCGTGACAATTGTTGTCCATGCTAGCGACTACGAACGGGTGTTGGCTGAAGTTCGCACGGGCGGGACGACTACGGCGGCGACTAGGCTAGAGCTTGCAGCAAAAGCATACTCTCACACATCAATGTATGATAGTATGATAGCGGGGTATCTGAATAGAAAGCTGGGCGTTAAGTTTCCGCAGGAGTTCACATTCGGCGGGCGACTGAAACAGGCTATGCGCTATGGGGAGAATCCACACCAAGATGCAGCGTTCTATCAAGTGCCGCTGTCGGGTAGTTTCGGGGTTGCTAATGCAGAGCAGTTGCATGGCAAAGAACTATCATATAATAATGTGGTGGATATACTTGCAGCTGTGGAGCTTACGCGTGAACTGGCGCACTTTGACGGGCGAAAGCGTAATGCAGCTGTGATTATCAAACATACTAACCCGTGCGGGGCTGCTACGGCAACTACTCTGGAACAGGCTTATGATGACGCCCTAGCTTGCGACCCATTGAGTGCATTTGGGGGGATTGTAGCTTTTAGCGGTGCGGTGGATGACGCACTGGCACAGAAGCTCAACGATATATTTTTAGAGGTGATAATAGCTCCTGATTTCACAGAAGGCGCGCTTGCTCTATTAACAAAGAAGAAAAATGTGCGACTTATGAAGACGCCACTTGATAAAAAGCCTAATAATATTGCGTCTGCGATACTTTGGACGGGGGACAGTTTCCTATTGCAAGATGCTGACAGCCATAGTTTTGCGTCATTTGAGGGGCTAGTTGTGCCTACAAAGCGCAAGCCTAGCAAGGACGAGCTGGCAAGTTTAGAGTTTGCATGGGTGGTTGCTAAATATGTGAAGTCAAATGCGATAGTATATGTGAGCGGAACGCGCACAATAGGCATAGGGGCGGGGCAGATGAGTCGCGTGGACTCGTCAAAGATAGCGTCTATTAAGGCTACTAATGCAAAACTATCACTTAAAGGTTGTGTTATGGCGAGCGATGCATTCTTCCCATTTAGAGATAGTGTAGATGAGGCGGCAGCACAGGGTATAGCAGCAATAGTCTCCCCTGGCGGCAGTGTGCGGGATAGTGAAGTTATACAGGCGGCAGACGAGGCGAATATCGCTATGGTATTCACCGATATAAGGCATTTTAGACACTAAAGGAAGAGGGCAGGTTTATTATGACGCGGTTTATTTTTGTGACGGGTGGGGTGGTATCATCGCTTGGCAAGGGGATGAGTGCGGCTACTGTCGGTGCGCTGTTGCGAGCGCACGGCTTCAAGGTGCGCATGCGCAAATTAGACCCATATCTTAACATTGACCCTGGCACTATGTCGCCACTACAGCACGGCGAAGTCTATGTAACAGAGGACGGCGCAGAGACCGACCTTGACCTTGGGCACTATGAACGATTCTTACACCAGTTCGCCCGCAGTGCCGACAGCACATCTGGTGGCAAAATATACAACAACGTGCTAGTGAAAGAGCGCAGGGGCGACTATCTCGGTGCTACCGTCCAGATGATACCGAACGTGACAGATGAGATAAAGGACTTTATACGCTCAGACTTAACCGATGAAGATTTTGTCATCTGCGAGGTGGGTGGCACGGTAGGCGACATTGAAAGTCTAGTATTTTTAGAGGCTATCCGCCAGTTTTCAAACGACATAAAGCGCAAAAATGCAATGTTCATACACCTGACATTGCTCCCATACATAGAAACTGCAAAGGAATTAAAGACAAAACCCACGCAACACTCAGTCCGTAATCTGCTGGAAAAGGGGATACAGCCCGATATGCTAATCTGCCGCTCTACCGTGCGACTTGCAGAGTCTGAACGCAAGAAAATCGCCCTGTTCTGCAACGTGGAGGCGGAAAACATAATCCCCGCACTAGATGTGGATAATGTCTATAAGTTACCACTCATCTACCGCGAGGAAGGCGTTGACACACGCCTGCTGGAATATTTCGGTATAGAATCTAAAACAGCTGATATGTCAGACTGGGAGCGGCTTGCCGAGCGCATAGACAATGTGTCAGGCGAGACTACGCTAGCGTTAGTTGTGAAATACGCTATGGACTCAGATGCTTACAAATCACTAAAAGAGGCGATTTACCATGCGGGGCTGATGAACGGCGTCAAGGTAAAAATCAAGTGGATAGATGCTGAAATGCTAGAAAATGTATCTGATGACGTAATAGCCGCACATTTTAAGGGTATCAAGGGGCTAATAGTGCCGGGGGGGTTCGGCGTGCGTGGCACTGAGGGGAAAATTAATGCCATTCGCTATGCTAGGGAGCATAAACTGCCGTATTTAGGTATCTGTCTTGGGATGCAGCTTGCTGTGATAGAGTTTGCTAGGCACGTAATGAATATTGATGATGCGGGTAGCACGGAGTTTGAGAGACCCTGCACGCCTGTAATATCGCTAATGACAGAGTGGAACAGGGACGGAGAGAAAGCTGTCAGGAGCAAAAACTCTAATATGGGTGGCACGCTGAGGCTAGGGGCTTATCCCTGTGTGTTAAAAGAGGGAACGGTTGCCCGCAGAGCCTATGGACAGCCTGAAATACGGGAACGTCACCGCCACCGCTACGAAATGAATATCGGTTATTTGCAACAGTTTGAAAAAGCGGGGCTTATAATATCGGGCAGGTCGCCAGACGGCGAACTGCCAGAGATGGTAGAGCTGGCAGGGTATCCGTTCTTTGTTGGCGTTCAGTTCCACCCAGAACTAAAATCTAACCCATTTGACGCACACCCGCTGTTTGTGGAGCTGGTAAAGAATATAAAGTAGCAACGGCTAAATCTATGAAAATAGCCCCAATAGGTTGCGTTTTTGAATGATATAGAATATAAGATAGTTATTGACAGGTAAAGCTCTATATTCCAGCTCAATAGGGGCAAGTGCTCTGTAGATAGGATGAGCAATTGGGCGACTGGCAGGTATTTGATTTCATAGAGCATATCTATGATTATTTGCCTGATACTCGCTTGCGCAGGGCAGAAAATACCTCGTTATGCGACAACATTTTTTTATCACTTGAGAAATTCCTCAAACAATTTTATACTATGATAAACAGTGAGGTGTTTTATGAATGCTATTGATTGCATTATGACGCGTAGGAGCATTAGACAGTATAAGGCAGGGGCTATCCCAGACGAGGATATTAAAAAAATATTACAGGCAGCGGGCAACGCTCCATCAGCGGCTAACCAGCAACCGTGGCACTTTGTTGTCATAACTGATAGAGACACCCTTGTTAAACTCTCTGAGATATTGAAGTTTGGCAAGATGTTGCCGCAAGCCGCATGTGCTGTGGTTATCTGCACATCTGGAGCTGAACTTACTTATAAGGAGCTTGCCATAGATGACTGTTCGGCGGCAACGCAGAACATATTGCTTGCAGCACATGCACTAGGCTACGGTGGCGTATGGCTAGGGGTGCACCACAAGGCAGAGTTTGAAAGCGCAGTAAAGAAGCTTCTAGCTGTTCCAGATGGCGGGCGGGTCTATGCTGCTGTATCGCTAGGAATCCCAAACGAAGAGAAAAAATCAGAGGCAAACTTAAAAGAAACTATGGTGCATAAAAACAAGTGGTAGAATATATGGCATATTGTCTAGTATGAACATGGAGTTTAACACAATATACAATATAAACTGCGTGTCATTGATGAAGTCAATGGACGATTGCGTCGTTGATTTAACCGTGACCTCGCCCCCGTATGACGAACTACGAAACTATAACGGCTACGTCTTTAACTGCGAGGAAATTGTCAGCCAGCTTTATAGAATTACTAAAAAGGGCGGTGTTGTTGTCTGGGTAGTGGGGGATAAAATCAACAAAGGCAATAGAACATTGACCAGTTTCAAACAGGCGTTGCTATTCCAGCAGACGGGATTTAACGTTCACGATGTTATGATATATAAAAAGAAAAATACCCCGTTTATGCGCTCCAACGCATATACGAGTTGCTACGAGTTTATGTTTATTCTCAGTAAGGGAACGCCCAAAACCTTTAACCCTATAATGGAAAAGACAGCTCGGCACGGGCTTGAAATGCTGGTGCATAACAAAGGGGCTGATGGCATCAACAAGAAAGTGTTGGCTGAATTAAAGCCCGAAAAGGTAAAGAACAACGTGTGGGAATATGCCGTAGGACTAAATGGCTCTACTAACGATAAGGATGCCTTTAAGCACCCTGCAATATTCCCTGAGAAATTAGCAGAAGACCATATATTAACGTGGACTAATCCAAATGATTTAGTCTTTGACCCAATGTGCGGTAGCGGAACGACCTGCAAAATGGCGAAGAAAAATGCAAGGCTTTATCTAGGTTGTGATATATCGGAGGACTACGTCAACATAGCCAACACACGGGTGAACAGGTGTCAGAAAGAAATTATTTACTTTTAATGTATTCTATAGCACTTTTAAGCAGTGCTATATCGTCCTTAAATCTGCCTAACCCAGTGTTGCAGCTGTCGCATATCCAAGCCCTTGCCTTTCCTGTTTCGTGATTATGGTCTAAAACTACCTTGCTGGTTAGCCCGGGTATGGTTACCTTTTTACAAATAGGGCATTGAAAAGCTTCCAAGTGTGGTTTTTTAGTTCCCCACACTTTTTTGTCTTCCGTTCTTAACGGCGCACCATCAATAACCTTGCGACAATCCCTACACGATGGACGCATTATGGCTCTATTATCTTTCTGGTTTTGATTTTTCTGAAAATTTTCAATACCAAGCAACTTGTGGCAAACATTACAAACTTTTTTATCGTGTAAATCGCCAGTTTGAACAGGATTAAAAAAACCTATATCGTTTTTAGAAACCTTTGCTTGTTTGTTGACAGCCATAAAATGCACTAGCACATAATCCTTGCTATGTTCTTTCACAATACCTATAAGATTTTTTGGCAAAATCACATCATCCGCTTGTATATCACGTTTAGCAAATACAAACTTTTCGTTTTGAGTTGTTTCAGTCATTTGAGCAACCCTGCAATATCAATATTTAGGGCGTTTGCTATTTTTAGCAAGCTAGACACAGTTATATTTCGCTCTGCTCGCTCAATCATACCTATATATGTCCTATGGACACCTGCCAATTCAGATAACCTTTCTTGAGATACACCCTTATATAACCTTTCACGTTTGATATTGTTGCCAACGGTAATATTGATGTCAGTCTTGCCTTTCATAAAACTCATTATTCTATATGAAAAATTATAAATCTACATACTATAGTTAGCAAAATTAGATTAAATCTCCCCTGCTTGCTCTGCTTTATGGAACTTCCTTGCGCTGCTGAAGCCTGATATTGCTGATATGGCAAATGCTAGTGCTATAAATATCTCTACGTAGCGGATATTGACAGCAACATTTAGCCCTAGTGCATCGCTGACATTGCTTAGTATCACCCAGTTGGCAATCTTATAGCACACAAGCGACAAAGCCGCACTGACAGTGCCTAACGTTGCTGCAGTCACTACAAAGGGTGAAACGATGAACGCCCGCGTGCCCCCGACTATACTATAAATGCGAATTGTCCGCCTATACCTATACAACGCCACGCTGATAGTGTGGTGAACTATTACAGTCGCTGATATGGCAAATATAGCCGCAATGACGACCATTAGAACACTGATGGCGAGCCTAGCGGTTTCTAGTTTGCGTGCCCACTCCCCGCCATAAGATACACTTTCAACACCCGTAATATTAGCAAGTTCAGCTGATAGTTTCTCCAATGCCTCTACATCTAGCTTGCTGTCTTTTAGTTTCAACAAAAAGAAAGTAGGGAACATCTCCTCTGGTAGCTCGTCTGCCCCGTTCACCCCAGCGGCGTTCGCTAGAACAAGCTGCTTAGACTCTTTGCTGTCATAGTAGTCAATAGCAATAGCAATTTTCTTCTCTTCCAGCATAATTCTTGCGCCATCAATCAGCGAGCTATCCGTCCCGTCCATATATACTCGGATATTATCGCTTCTAGTCGCCACCTCTGTGAAAGCCGCCACCCCAAAACCCAGCGCAAACAATATATGAAGTGCAACAAATAGAGCTGTCAATGCTAATACAGCTAAAACATCAGTCCTCACGTAGTGGACGAATAGGCGCAACCCGCGTAGCGTAGAGAATATAAATTTAGTAACCATTATGGCTTATCCTCCACTATGCGCCCTCTATCTAACGTAATCTGTCTATCGGGGTATTCCTCTACCATTAGTTTGTCGTGGGTTGCCATTATGACGGTAGCCCCATTTGCCCTAGCCTGCCAGAGCATACCCATTATATTACGGGCATTTTCAGCGTCTAGGTTGCCAGTCGGCTCGTCTGCTACGATAATCTTCGGTTCGTTGACAAGTGCCCTAGCTATTGCGACCCGCTGTTTCTCTCCGCCTGATAAGCTACCCGCAAGGGCATCTCGCAGTTCAAATATATCAAGCTGTTTTAAGATAGGCCAAATTCGTTCTCTTGCGCCGCTTTTCTTGAAGAAATAAATATCAAGTGCGAGGCGCACATTGTTAAAGACGCTCATATCGTCTATCAGGTTGAAATCTTGAAAGATGACGCCCACTTGTCTGCGCAGATGCGGTATTTTATCTTG